>JAQVLH010000170.1 GCA_028704265.1 Candidatus Nanoarchaeia archaeon | reverse complement strand
TGATTTAAAATCATTAAAATATTTATTTAACGGATTTTCATATTTACTTTTGCAAGTATCATCTAACATAAAAACTTTTATTAAATTATTTTCTTTAAAAATCTTTCTTTCTTTATTAATTAATAATGTTTAAAAAATGCAAAATTACCTTTTATTATTAGCAGTCCCGGTAGTCTAGCCCGGTCAAGGACATCAGCCTCTCAAGCCGATAACCCAGGTTCAAATCCCGGCCGGGACAATATTATTATCTTACTTTAAAACAAATAATTTTATCATTAATAAGTAGTTACAAAATAAAAATATTTATAAATAGAATTTATTCTAAATAAATCTATGACTACAAACGAAATTGAAGAAGCATTTAGTGACAGAGGAATTAAAGATATGGACTTTAATGAAGTTACAAGTGAAATAGAAAAAATTATCACAAAAGCAGAAGGAGCTTCAGCTAAAAATGGAAGATTTGGAAGTAATAGTCTTTCTTTTGGAATGGCAATGGATAGACTTTATGCTTTAAATGATAAATGCCCCATAATTGGTTATGAATATATAATTGAAACATTATCAGAAGAATTTGAAAAAAATTATAAATATTAAACTAATCAAAAAAACAAAATTAAATATATATTCTAACTGAGACGATTTATTAATTATTTTTTCTAAAAAAGTGGACTAAAAAATTAATTTATAATTCTTGCAGAAATATTATTAGTTTTATCTGTTAATTGAATTTATGAGTTTTTCTATTTCTTTACTAAATTCCTGTGCCCTTTCTAAAGAAGTTTTTGCTTTTCCCCTTTTTATTTCATCAGTTGTTTCATATTGAAATATTTCCCTTTTAGCTCGTTCATATTCATAAGATTCAACTAAATTATCAGAAATTACCAATGCTTCATTGGTTGCTAATTCATAATTCTCAATTAATTGCTGTTTAAGTTTATGCCTTACAAAAACGATTAATGCATCAGAAGTTATCTTATGAGCTATTTTGCTACCTATTTTATACCCTAGTAGGTATAAAATTGCATTTGCAATATAAAACATTGAATAATAACTAATTACTATAATCCATAGAGATGAAAGATTTTCTTTGAAAAGCTTTGTTGCTAAGAATAAAGATTCTTTATGATTTTTCATATAAGTATCATATATTATTTTTTTAAAATCCTCTTTTTTAACCAAACCTTCATTAAAATAACTCTTTACTTTCAATTCTGCTTCTTTTATTTTTTCTTCACTGAGCATTATTCACCATCACATAAAAACTTTCAATCCCATACAAAATTATATTATTTTTTAATATTTCATGAGCTACATTTTCTTTATTGGTTGAAAGCATACTTAAAAATTCTTCAGAAGTAAAATCATTTAAATGAACTTTTATTGGAGTGGATTCCAATATTTCATTTAATTTAGTTTTCATAATTTTATCATTTGTTATAATACAAACATCAATATCTGAAGATTTATTATAAGTTTTGTTTGCATAAGATCCAAACACTAAAAATATGAATAGGGGTTGCTTTATACTCATTATACGAGTATATAGTAATTGCATATCTTTATTTTTAAAAAGCTCTTTTTTTCTTTCTTCTTCAGCTTCAACTATTTTTGAATTAAATTTATAATTAAAACTGCACATTTTTGCTTTTCCTGCAGAAAAAATTGAAATAAGACCCTCTTTTTGCAATGCCAATATTTCTTTATATACTAATTTATAACTCATTTTAAGATTTTCTGAAACCTTCTTTATTGAATAAGAATTTTGTTTATTATCTGCAAAAAATTTAAGTGTTTTTATTAAATTATTCATAATTATAACCTTTTTGTTATAATATTATAACTAATAAGTTATAATATATAAATTTTATGATTTATAATAAATTTTTGGCAAAATTATATAATTATAGATAAAGCTTCCTTTAATTTTTTTATTTAAATCCCAAATGACAATTTTTATAATTTTCTTAAATATTCTATTTCTTTATGCAATAAATCTAATTCGTCCAAGCTTTCAATGCATAGCTCGCTTGTAATTATTGCTTTTTCATTTATAATTTTTTTAAAATCATCCATTAAATTATTGATATTAGATTTATGTATGAAATAGTGATAATCATCTTTTAATTTAGCCATATGAACTTGAATTATTTTTGAATCAAAATCTTTCGCCATTTTTAGCAGAGTATCTCCATAAACTGAATGGGCATGCGCGAAATCATAAGTAAAATTATAACTATCGTTTTTTTCTAAAAATTCAGCAATTTCTTCAATAGTTTTAAATGATGCTTTTGAAGAGCATTCATTCTCAATTGAATAATTAAAATTGTAATTTTTCAAAACATCATAATTCTTCATAAAGAAACAGGTGTGAAAAACAATATTTTTTGCACCCAATAAATGATAAATGGTTTCCATCTTTTTGAGCAATTCCCTGCTTTTTTTATCCCCACTAAACAAGAAATCACAAGGAGCATGCAAAGTGTTGTAATTTAAGCTTTTAAGATAGCTTAAATTTTCATTTGATAATTTAAAATTTTTAAGCCTTTTAAACTTTTGAAAAGCTAATTCAAAACCGTCAAAATCATAATTTTTCAAAATATCAAATATTTTATTAAAATACTCGGAATCATCATCATCAAAATGTTTATACAATAATCCTGTTGAACAAGTTATAGGGTTTTTCATAATGAATATTTTGCTTTAAATTTTATAAATATTTTTAATTATAATATTCTAAAAACTTTTATAACTATTAATATTATTGTAGCAATTCCTGTGATAATTAAAATAATAATTCCTGGCAATTTATTTGAATCAG
>JAQVLH010000020.1 GCA_028704265.1 Candidatus Nanoarchaeia archaeon | reverse complement strand
CAATAGGTATGTCTTTTCCAAAGCTTTTTTCTAATTGTTTTAGTAAATCCATTACTTCATAAATTTTACTTCTTTGGCTGGTTGTTGTTCCGCTCATTACCCTATCAATGTCTAATTCATTGGTTTCAGGATCCATTCCTAATTGTGATAAATATAATTTCATTAAAGTAATTGCTTTTTTTGCATCAAATAATGTAACTTCTGGGCTTAATCTTACTTTTGCGCTTGCTTCACTAAGCCTAATTAAAGCTTCCAGCTGTCTTGGTGTTAATGGTACAGGCCTTGGTCCTCCGCTTGAACTTAATTCTTTATTTCTTAAATTAACAAAAAATGATTGTATTTCTTCAATAGCTTCATCAGATAATCTTGGATGAATGTTTTGCCTGGCATAGGAAACATATTTTCTTAAAAGATCTGTTGGAAGTTCAGGAGTGTTTATTTCAACATTCTGATGGCCTTTTAAGATAAATTGTGCTAAAGATTTATCGCTTTCTTTATCTGGCATATCCCTAAATGGAAAGATTAAATCAAATCTAGATAAAAGAGTTACTGGCATATCTATCTGCTCAGGCAATGATTTAAAGCCGTCAAATCTTCCAAGTTTTGGATTAGCTGCTGCTAAAATGCTGGTTTGACAATTAAGCACTGCTTGAACGTTGGCTTTTGAAATACTAATGGTATTATGCAATATCATGTTTTGTGATATAAACGTATGTGTTGGTTCTATTGTTACATCATAAGTCCATTCTTGGTCAGTATTTTTTATTTTTTCAATTGTTTTTATTTTTTCCCAGCCTATTTCATTATTAGCTAATTTTTTTAAATTATTGAATAATTCATACTCTTGAGGCATAATTTTTGCTTCAATTGAATTTAATATTTTTTGCAAATAAGTTTTATGAATATTAGTATTTCTTTTTAAGTAATTAAATTTCATTTGAGAATATCCATAATTTGAATTATTATTGTAATATTTTTTAATTAAAGGTAGCAATAATTTTGAAACATTTGGCACTATATTTTTAACAAAACTTGAAGGTTCAGTATTATTTAAATAGGCTCTTATTAGCTCATTTTTTTCAATTGTTACAAATCCTATATTGCTTAAGAAATTGAGAATATTTTCATAACCAGTAATTAATACTTTATTGCAAGTCTTGTGAATGTTCAGGTTGCTTCTTATATTAAACCTTAAAAGCAAATCCTGCACTTGCTCGCATAATCTTTTACTCATTGAGGTGTAGCCTATTCTTAGGGTTCTTTCTTTTTTTGAAACATGACCGTCTCCTTCAAACATGCAAGACAGCATCTTTGAAACATCTTTTTTTGTTCCTTTCATGCAAACTTGAGGTATTTGTTTAAAGTGCGAAGTTTTAAGCATTTCAGGGCAATTATTTTGAATAAAATTAATTAATTCTGTTGAAGAATATCTGTACATTAATCTTTTTTCATGAGTATCAATTTTTGATTGCTTGAAAGGAACTATTTTAAAAACTTCATTCATGCAATTTTCAAAATCATCAAGCAATCTCTTATCTTTATTTGTAAAATTAATACCTATAATTTTTTTCCTATTTGTTTCTTTTGAGCCTTCAGATAAGAAATAGCCTATTATTTTAAAAAATTCGAGCGAATTGTGGCATGGAATTTTAATATGATTTAAAGCTCTTTTATTTATTATATTATTATTTTCAAATTCTTGCTCTGTTCCTTTTATTGGCAATTTTAAAGGAATTGGAACCCATTCATTTCCGTTTAATTTTTCTGCAGGCTTTGTTATTATTTCACCATTTTCTATGCAAAAAATTGGATGCTCAGGAGTTACTATTATTTCTCTTCCATTGCAAATTTTTATTTTGTAAAAGTATTTAGGAGCGGAGTGCTTGCTTACTCTGTCAATTTTTATTTCATTTATTGTGTTCCAGTCAGTTGTCAATAATTTTTCATTTGATTTAATTGGAAGTATTAAGCAATTAATGCCTTTAATCACATTTTTAGAATCTTTTTTCATTAAATTTTCAATATAATCCCCTATTTTAGTTTCGCTTCCGTCAGCTAAAGATATAATTGTATTATAATGGAAAGATTGCTGCTCCATTGCCTCGTGCATTGCACTTCTATCTTCAGGAGTCATTTTATCAATTTCATCAATGCATAGAATACCCTTATTGGCTAGCACTAATGCTCCTGCTTCTAAAGCCCAGCCTCTTAAAATCTCATCTTTTACAACTGTAGCTGTAAGTCCGGCGCCTGTTGCTCCTTTACCGCTAACGAATCTTGCTTTTGGTGCTACTGTGCTCATGCTTTTTACTAACTGACTTTTTCCAGTTCCCGGGTCACCTATTAATAAAATATGAATATCCCCTCTTCCTTTTGTTCCATCCTTCTTTTCTTTTCTTACTCCTCCAAACATTTGCAGCACTAAAGCTTCTTTTACTTGATTTCTTCCTTTAATTGAGGGAGAAACGGATTTGATTAATTTCTCATAAATTTCTGGATCTTTGCTTAATAGTTCTATTTGTGCAATATCATCTGAGGTTACTTCTATTTCTGCATATTCTTTGTCAACACTTTCAATATTATTAGCATCAAGTATTATATCATAGATTACGCTTTTATTATTTGAACCAGGAATTGGTTTAGCATATTCATTAACTATTCCAACTATTTTTACTTTACTTCCAGGGTTAGTTCTTTTAACCATTTCCGGTTCAACTAAATCATTTTTTAAAATAATGTTAAGCCTCATTGGCTGGCCGCCATCTAATGTCTCGCTGGATTCTTCTAATACTAATCTTTGAGTGTCAACTAACTTGTTTTTAAAAATTTCAAATCTTTTTGCTCCGCAATTAGGGCATCCTCTTTCTGGAGATTTCATTTCAGTAACATCCTGAATAACGCTGACTTTTTGCTCGCAATTTAAGCATTTATAAATTATTAAAGTGCAAGTCGGCCTTACTGCACTTGCCTGCCTGATTATGCCATCAGTATGCAAGAACTTACCTAAATGTTTGCTTCTGATATCCCTTATTTTTATATAACTATTATTTGGCAAATTAATAAATCTTACAAAAATTTTTTCACTTAATCCTTCTTCAAATTGAACTAGTGTATCTTCAAAAATGTCTAAATATTTTACTGGATTATCAAGCAAAGCTTGAGCAATATCCGGTTCGTAAGTGTCAAGTTTTGTAAAATCAATAATGAAACTTTTTTTTCCTAAAGTAATAACTTTTCCTAAATCTTCTGAACATTCTGTTTTAACAAATTGGAAAAATTTCTCCATTACTTCATTTTGATCTAATTCCATAAATCTTTAGAAAAATGTTAAGATATAAAAAGCTATCTTGTTATGAAAAAAAAATATAAAAAATATAAAAAAAGGAAAAAAGCGCCTTTTTTTATTTTGTTTTAACGTTTAATAATGTTTTTCTTAAATCCTTAATTGATTTTACAATCTCGGATTCATTCTTTGCTCCTGTGCATAC
The DNA here is from genome assembly GCA_028704265.1 of Candidatus Nanoarchaeia archaeon. GTDB lineage: Archaea > Nanobdellota > Nanobdellia > Tiddalikarchaeales > Tiddalikarchaeaceae > JAQTTT01. Next base: position 7,890 of record JAQVLH010000020.1, on the reverse strand, counting down.
TATTTTTCCTGTACTAAATAATAAAAAAGTTATATGCCAATTTGGAACCTTGTAAACTAATCCTGGGAATTGCTCCGGCTCATATTCTGCTGTTGGTAAACTAAAAGCTAATTCTGTTAAATTAAGTTTTAATCCAATATCTCCTGAAGCTACCATGTTTTCAACTTTCATTGTTGGTGCTTTAGTGCATTTAATATTCGCTTTTCCTAACTCTTTTTGTATTGCTTTTACTGCATCAGGCACTGCTTGTTCACTTTTTACTCCTGTTACTACTATTTTTCCGCTTGAAAAAACTAATGCAGTTACTTTAAGACTTGTCAATCTTAAAACTAATCCTGGAAATTGCTCAGGATTATATTCAGTGTTTGAAAGCTTAGTTGCTACTTTTTCCAAAGGCACATCAACAAACAATGATGCGCTTGCAACAACATTTTGAATTGTATAGTTAATATCCTTGGTTATATCAACTTTTTTTAATGAAATATCCATAGTATTAATTAAAAAAGCCATTCCTTTATAAATGTTTTATAAAGAAGTATTTAAATAAAGATTTATTTGATTAAATTTCCAATGATTCGCTCTCTTCATTGCTTGGAAGGAAAGCATTTTTAACATTGCAGGTAAAAGTCAAAGTATCTCCTGCAGTATAAAATGAATTAGGTAATATACTAATTAAAGTATCTTTATTCCAATAATAACTATTGTTAATAAATTGATAATCACCTATAACATATTGAGGCATATTGCTATTATATCCTGATAATCCATTTCCTAATTCTCCACTGCCATCACTACCCCAGCACATTGCAGAACCATTAAGAGTTATTCCACATGTTTCATATCCTCCTGCATTAATATCTGCAAAAGTATAATTCCTGTAAACAAAATATGGCTCAGAGCCTCCTGATGTCCATCCTCCTGTGCCTAATTGCCCATAAGTGTCTAATCCGTAGCATACTGATGAGCCATTGCTTAATATTCCGCACCAGTGATCTAATCCATTTGAAAAACTTTTAAAAGTATAATTTGTAAATAATGGCCTTGGAATGCTTGATAATTCTCCTAAATTTAATATAGTTCCCCAGCAAGCAAGACTTTCATTGAGCAATAATCCGCATGAACCATAACGATCTACAGCTATTTCTTTAAAATTATAATTTCCAATTACAAAAACTGGAACAAGACTATCATAACCATCCCCTCCAACTCCATTTCCTAATTCACCATAACGATTTCTTCCCCAGCACATTAATGAACTATTTACAAGAAGTCCGCAAGCATGATTTTCTAGTATTGAAACTTTTTTAAACTTATAATCTCCAGTAACAAATACTGGAACTAATTGATATTCTGTAGGACCATAGGTATAGTTATTACCTAATCTGCCATATCCCCCTACTCCCCAGCAAACAGCGCTTCCGTTAACTAATACTCCGCATGTTGAAGAACTGCCTGCACTTATTTGCGAAAAATTATAATCTCCAGTAACAAATGCAGGTTGATTAGCATTAATTTGAGTTCCAATACCTAATTGACCATAAGCATTCCACCCCCAGCAAACAGCTGAGCCATTTATTAAAATTCCGCAAGTATGTGACCCTTTTGTAGAAATTTCTTTAAAAAGATAATTCCCAGCAACAAAAACAGGAATACTGCTGCTTCCTCCTGTGCTGCCATTTCCTAAATAATTATTATCATTATTTCCCCAACACATTGCTGAGCCGTTTTGTAAAATTGCACATGAATGAAAATAAGATGTTACTATTGAATTCATTTTATATTCAATATTACTAATAATTGTATTGCTATTTTTTATCCATGAATAATTATATTGCAAGACATCATTAATATTAGGTGATGACGCATTGCAATAGCCTTCTAATCTGTCACTAAATTCAGTAATTACAGCATTATTAGTTACTACATGAGGTAAGCAATCATATGAGCAGTTAGCTATTCCTTCCCATGCACTGCAGACATTATCACCGCAAGTATCTATAATTGTTGCTCCGCTGCACCTGCACAATTTTTCATAGCCTGCTACATTAGTGCAGTCATAGAATTCATTACTTTCGCAGCAAAAAGCAGTATCATTACTAAAAGTATCACTTGTTAAGTCATCCCCGCAACATGGACTATTGCTTCCACTAACTGTTCCATTAAACCAAGTATGATTATTATAAGCGCAAAAATCATTTCTTAAATCATTAATATTAGTAGCACTACATGATTGACTTACACAAATCCCATCACCTAATTTATTATTTTCTAAATCACAGATATGATTGTCTGGATTAGTATTATAATACATAATAACATTATCAAAATAACCTTCACCTATTCCGCTTTCTAAAGATGGAGTTTGAACCATGAAAGCAACAGATGAATTAGTAAATAATGAAAAATCAAATTCTCCAAAATTAGTTTCAAAATCATTATAAATATTATCTAATGACAAATGATTCCAAGTATCAAAAGAATCTGAAAGATAAGTGCAATTAACATAACTGCCCCCTATAATTTCACCGCATATGGGACCCATTGGACCTTCTCCTAAATCAGCATTTTGTATCCAATCCCCTGCGCTCAAAAAATAAAGCATTCTAGCTCCTGCAGTAATATTCTTGTATTCAATATTTACCATGACAACGTAACCGTCAGAGCTAATTGATGAAATATTATAATCAAAATTTACTTTTTTAATTAAATAATCAAAGTTTTTGTTCACTAAGCTCATAAGTCCCTGCCCATTTACGCTGACATTAAGAGAATTAGAACCTTCAGAATGATATGATGAAGTGATTGATGAAGCTCCAAATTCCCAATAAGTTTCTCCTGCTTCAAAACCAGAATTAAGATTCTCAACTAAAGTAATCTCACTATCGCATCCGCAGGCTAAATTATCATCATCGCCGAATAATATGTTATCATCAAAGTTAACGACTACGCTACTGCTTGGACATCCTGAATATTTAATTTCAACAGGATTTAATGGAGCTGCAATTTCTGTGAATCCACTGTTTTCAGTATTCTTGCTTGCTGGACTTGTTACTTGCGTAATTTTTCCGCTATTATAGATTATTTTTATCTCTAAATCCTCTCCAGCTTCCCTAGCAGTATAATTAATCTCCCTTAACTCTCCTGGCTGAATAGGATTATTTAAAACGTAATTTAATAATTCTCCATTAATAAACATGACAACTTCAGTAACTGGAGTTGTTCCATCATTTCTGACTATTGCTTTACTGCCAGTAACGCTTACTAAATTAAGCCTTGAATTATCGCTTCCTGGAAAAGTTTCAGTACCTCCTTCAGACTGCAAATCAGTAACTGTTGAATTAATAAAAAAGAAAGCAGCAGCGCTAGTGGCAATAGTTAACATGATTAATAATATAACGCTGATGACTGGAGTAATAGCTTTCATATATTAATAGAATAAGAAGGTAATTTAAATTAATTACCATTAATTTTTATTTATAATTTAATCATCTAACTCTTGAGAATTGTTATCTAAATAATTTTTCTTTTTAATTACACTTCTTCTTAATTCATTTTCTGCTTCTTTTCTTGCAGTTCCAGCTACTTTTCCACCTCTTTTAGCAACTTCTTTATTTTTGCTAAATGAATCTGGTTTCTCTTCTTCAGAAATTTCAGTTGTCATTCTTTCACCAAGCATAGTAAATATAAGTTCTAAATCATCCATATGATCTCTTAAATTAATTTTTGATTGATTAGATAAATTTTTATGTTTTTTATATTCAGTTGGAGTCATTCCAAATGTTGCTTTAGATATTTCAGCAGTTAATATTGCAAATTCTTTTTGTTGTTGAATACCCCTTTTTTTCCATTCATCCGTCAAATCTTGCCTGATTGCTATACCCCTTAATCTTTTATCTATCCATTCTTTAGGATAACCTTTAGATTCATACAATTCTTTCATCCTATTTTGAGCAAGTTCAGGATTTTCTATTTCATCAATTCTTTCTTTACCAACCCTTGCAAGCCACTTTTTAAATGGTTCTGCATTAGGAGAAGGTATAGATTGAATAATTCTAAATACCCCTTCAGTATTAGCACAATCAGTTTCTCTTAATTTTCCATCTTCAGCAGGCAATTTCAATTGTAGACAAATTGTCGACAGTTCAGTTTTTTCCTCAGAATCCATTCTTATTTTCATTTTATACCAATAATCCCTAGAATTAACACTATTAGTTAAAACACTGATAATATCTATTATTGAATAATACCACTCTTCTTTATGCCATATTCTCCTAATTTTTTTATTTTGGAAAATTACTAATTTATTATTTATATTTATATCAAGAAGATTATTCACATAATAATTCAATTTATAGCATTTTAATAAAGTTATGATAAATATTCCTTTAATTATTTTATTTATAATTTTTTTAAATTTCCTTATTAATTTTTTTGGATAATTTTAAAAATCTTAAGGCATTAATTTTAATTCATGTTTAAGCCAATTAAAAGGAAAGGTTTGGTGCCTGCAAAGAATGCTGAAAAAATAGGAGTTGCTGATAAGGAGAGCGAGAAATTTTTTGAACTAAATGAGGCTTACATTAATGTTTGGCTGTTATGCGACGGCAAAAAATCAGAGGATGAAATTGCCAAAGAATTCTGCAACTTATTAATTAAGAATTCAGCTAAGTCTAAAAAGATTAACTCTAACAAGATTTTATTAGAAGCTAAGGAGATTCTTAAAAGATTAAGAAAATTCAATTTAATTGAATAATTCTGCCATTTTTATTTCAATTTCTTCCTTATTGTATGCAACAATTATTGAATTTCTAGTTAAATAAATATTTTTTATACCCATATCATAAATTGCTTTAGAAACTTCCTCAAAAGGTTTTGCTGTAAAATAAGATTTTTGCCCACAATAATTTACTGTTTCTTGCACGCCTAAATGATTTACAATATTTTCCAATAATTGATTATTAGCTGATTTTTTATTAATTGGCATAACATAATTTTTAGCAAATTTGTTTTTTTAAATCTTTTGTTATTAACTATATTTGGGCAAGTTTTTTAAAACTTTAAAAATTCACTAAATAATAATATGGAAATTTGGACTGAAAAGTATAGGCCTAAACATTTAAAGGATGTTATTGGTCAGGAAAGCATTGTCAAAAGATTGTCCGCGTTTACTCTTACTGATTCCATGCCCCATCTGCTTTTTGCTGGACCTCCGGGCACTGGAAAAACTACTTGCGCGTTGGCTTTAGCTAATGATATTTATAAAGAAGGCGTTAAGGAGAATTTTTTAGAGTTAAACGCAAGTGATGAAAGGGGAATTGACACTATTAGAGTTAAGGTGAAAAATTTTGCCAGAAGCAAATCAATTGGGGATGTTGATTTTAAAATTATATTCTTAGGAGAAAGTGACGCTTTGACTAGTGATGCTCAGCAGGCTCTTAGAAGAACAATGGAAAGGTATAGCAATACCTGCAGATTTATTCTTGATTGTAATTATCCTAGCAAAATCATTGACCCAATACAATCTAGATGTGTTTTATTCAGATTCAAAAATTTAAACAAAGAAGATGTAATGAATTATTTAAAGATTATATGCAAAGGAGAAAGAATTGATGCTGAAGATAAAGTTCTTGGACTTATTTGTGATTTAAGCAAGGGTGATTTGAGAAAAAGCACTAATATTTTGCAATCCTGCAGTGTATTAAGCGTGAAAATCACTGAAGAATTAGTTTATGAGATTGCCAGCTTAGCAAAGCCTGAAGAGATAAAGAAAGCATTACAGTTAAGCATTAAAGGAGATTTTGTTGGAGCCAAGGAAATGCTTTTTGATGCAATTTACAAATATGGTTTAAGTGGAATAGATACTATTAAGCAGATTCAATCTGAAATTTTAGGATTAGAGTTAAGCGCTAAATCAAAAATGGATTTAATTGCTCTTGCAGGAGAGTATGAATTTAGAATGGTTGAAGGCAGCGATGAATTTATGCAGCTTGAAAGTTTTTTAGCTCAATTTTTTAAGCGTGAATAATCATGAATATTTTTAATAAATATTCCTCAAAGTCAATAAGTGACATTGTTGGAATTGAAGAGCAGGTTGAAAAGATTGCTGATTTTTTAAAAAATTTTAAAAGTTATAAAAAAAAATCTTTGCTTTTAATTGGTCCGGAAGGAACTGGAAAAACGAGCAGTGTTTACGCTATTGCTAATTCTTTAGGCTTTGATGTTTTAGAGATTAATGCAAGCGATAAAAGGAATGCTGATAATATTAAATCAATTGTTGGAAGCGCAAGCTTGCAGCAAGGATTATTTTCTAATAATAAAGTCATTCTTATTGATGAGGTTGATGGCTTAAGCGGCAATAGTGACAGGGGAGGAGTTAGGGAGATTAATATTATTTTAAAGTCAACTAATTTTCCGATTATAATGACTGCAAATGATGAATACAGCTCTAAGCTTGAGGGAATTAAATTAAATTCAACAGTGATTAAATTCAAAAGAAGAGGTTATTGGGAGGTTTATAAGCTTATTAAATTTATTAGCGAAGCTGAAAACAAAGGTCTTTCAACTATTAGTTTGAAAAAAATTGCAAGTCTTGCTCAGGGAGATGTAAGAAGCGCTTTCAATGATTTGGAAAATATTAAAAGCGATTCCGAAGTGGATGATTTGTTTGAAAGAGCTAAGGAGTCAAGCATTTTTGATGTGTTGAAAATAATTTTTAAAAGCAAAACTCCTGAATCATTATTAAATTCTGTTGAAAATTTAAGAGATATGGAAATTAAAGATATAGTGTTATGGGTTTACAGCAACATTATTAATGAATATGAAAAACCTCATGAAATTAAGAAAGCTTATGATTGGGCCAGTAAAGCTGACGTGTTTTTAGGCAGAATTGGCAGAAGAATGTATTGGAGATTTTTAGTTTATGCTAAATTATTTATCACTTTAGGAGTTGGCTTAAGCAAGGATGAAATGTATAGAAAGTTTTCAAGATATTCTCCTCCTCAAAGATTCAAAAGCTTGACTAAGCATTCTAAAGTGAGAGCAGAAAATAAAGAATTAGCTAAGGAATTATCTTCCCAGACTCATTGCTCTTCAAATAAAGCGATGAAAGAATATTTGCCTTTTTATAAATATTGGAAATTACAAAAACAAATATAATTTTTTTTGCATGAAAAATTGCTAGAATAGTATTTATCCAAAAATGGTTCCGCTTGATTTGAATGTTTGGCTGGTATAAAAATAATTATATGTCAATAATTCGTTGTTGATTATTATATTATTATTTAATCCGTCAACTATTTTTAATAAATCTGAATAATCATTTGTGGCGTATAAATAAATCTTTTTTGAATATTTTGACAATGAAATTTTTAAATAATTATTATGAACAATTATTGCATCAGAGGATTGCTTTAAATCGTTAGCGTTAAAAATTACTGCAAAATAATTGCCTGAATCAGTTTTTGCAATAAAATTATATCCTTTAGCTAAACTTTTTGAATTAATATTTTTTGAAGTAAGATAATATCCTTGGATTGAATTAAAATTGTAATAATTGTCAGCATCTTCATTGACTTTAATATTTAATTTTAAATCAAAAGAATTTTTTACATCTTCAAAATCAATCATTATTAAATTAGAATTATTTATTGCGCTTAAAAGCATTGAAACATTGCTAAAATCAAGCTGGAAGGTTTTCATAAATGAGGTATTTAAAATAATGCCTTCATAATCAAAGGATACATCATTTAATGTGATAAAATCAGCTGACCAGTTTGATGAATTAAAATTGAAATCATTATTATTAAAATCAATTGAATAATCAATATTGTTCAGAATTGAATTTGAATAATTCATCAAAGAGTATTCAATATTTTCAGAATTATTTATAGT
>JAQVLH010000169.1 GCA_028704265.1 Candidatus Nanoarchaeia archaeon | reverse complement strand
CTGAATGGGCTTTTAAAAATATTAATGGCAGTGAAGATAATTATTACTGGTATAATAATAAATTAGGCCCAGTAATTATTAATAATAAAATCGTGTCAGTGACTTTTTTTGCAGATGATATTACTGAAAAAAAGATTGCTGAAGAAAAAATCAAAAAATCTGAAGAGCAATACAGGAAATTGATTGAAAACGTGAATGAAGGAATAATTTCAACTGACCTTAAAGGCAATATTTTAACAGCAAACCCTTTTATTGTAAAATTAATTGGATTGCCTAAAAATGAAATTGTAGGAAAGAATGCAAAAAACCTTGTCTCTCGATTTAAAATGAGCGGTTCAAAAATAATCAAATCATTGATTGATTTATTAAAAGGCAAGCCTTTGGGTGAAACTGAATGGGCTTTTAAAAATATTAATGGCAGAGAAGATATTGTTTCAGTAGATATTTATCCAACAATTAAAAATGAGAAAAAAATTGGATTCACTGCTGTAATAAATGACATTACTAAAATTAAAAAGTATGAAGAAGAATTAAAAAAAAATGAGGAAAAATACAGGAACCTGATTGAAAATTCTAATGATATAGTTATCTCGCTAGATTTAAACGGAAGATTGACTTACATTAGTCCGCAAGTACTGAATTATGGATTGTCTCCAAATAATCTTATTGGAAAAAATTTTGCAGAGATAGTGCACCCCCAAGATGCTAAAAATTTAATGAATGAATTAAAATTAACAATATCAACAGGGAAAGAGTTCCCATCAAGATTCAGGATAATTAATGATAAAAGAAAAATCTACTGGTTTGAAGAGTTTGGAAAAATAGTAAAAGATAATTCTGGAAAAGTTATTGGAATACAAAGCATTTTAAGGGACATTACATCTCGTAAAGAAATAGAGGATTCTTTAAAGCAAAGCGAGGAAAGGTTTAAATCATTGTTTGAAAACGCTCCCGACCCTTATTACTTGATGGACCTTAAAGGGGTGATAATTGACGGAAACAAGTCTGCTGAAGAATTAATTGGATACAAAAAAGATGAATTAATAGGAAAAAACGTTTTCAATCTCAATATTTTTTCAATTAAAAATATGAAAGAATCGACAAAGATGTTCAAGGATGTGCTTTTCAAAGGAAAAGCAGGGCCTAGCGAGTTTGAAATAAGAAGAAAAGACGGCAAGGAAATATCCATTGAGGTAATAACAAGCATTGTTGAACTTAACGGAAAAAAAACCATACTTGGACTAATAAGGGATATTACTGACAAAAAAAAAGCAATGCAAGAGATTGAAAGCATTGCCAAATTCCCAGAAGAGAACCCTAACTTTGTAATGAGAATAAAAGACAACAAATTCACATATGTTAATCCTGCAGCAGCTGATTTTATTTCAAAAAACTATAAAAACCTAAATGAAGTTCCTGGTTTTTTGAAAAAATTAATCATTGAAGTTTTTAAATCAAAAAAAAACAAAGAAATTGAATATAAAATTGATGAAAACTATTATTCTTTCAATGCAAAACTAGTCATGGCTAAAGGATATGTTAATGTGTATGGAAGGAATATAACCCAAAGAAAGCTTGCTGAAAATGAATTAAAGATTACTTACGAAACTATTTTAGAATTAAATAAAGCCAAGGATTTAGATGCAGTATATGATATTTTGATTGAAAAAATAAGCCAAATATGCAAAAACTCTTACATTTTAGTCAGCGCTTTTGACAAAAAAACTGATGAAACAAAACTTGTTAGAACAAAAGGCCTTGAAAAATATGCCAATAAAGTCATTAAACTCATAGGAATCAATCCAATGGATATGAGGGTGAAAATGAATGAAATGACGAATGATGAGCTAAAAACATTCAGCAGCAAAGAAATAGTAGAACTAAAGGAAGGATTTTACACTTTAAGCGTGAGAAAAATCCCGAAAAATGTTTGCCGCCTAATTGAGAAAATTTTAGGGATAAAAAAAGTTTATACAATAGGTTTTACAACAATTAAAAATGAATTACTCGGAGGGGTTATTTTCTTAACTAAAGAAGAATCATTGCTTAACAAAAATTTATTGGAAACTTTGATTAGCCAAGCATCAATAACTATTGACAGGCATTACAGCCTGCTGGAAATAATTGAAAATGAAAAATCACTTAAATTAAGCCAAAAAAGATTCGAAGAAGTTGCAGACCAGACTGATGCAGTAATATGGGAAGTTAACAATGAAGGATTATACACGTATCTCAGTGATGCCTGCGAAAAAATATACGGCTATAAAACTGAAGAATTAATCAAAAAAAAGCATTTTTTTGACATTTCTCCAAAAGATTTTGCAAATGAAAACATGAATATTTTTAAGCAGATTGCAAAGGAAAAAAAGAAGATAAAAGATTATGTAAATCCTATAATCACAAAGCAAGGAAAGCTTATTTGGGTAAGCACAAATGGGGTTCCAATATTTGGCGCAAACAAGGAAATAATAGGATACAGAGGCGTTGACATTGACATCACTAACAAGAAATCTGTTGAAGATGAGATAAAACTAAATGAGAAACGCCTTAATTTCATAGTGGACATATTCAATTATGAATACAAAAATGTGCAGAATTTCTTGGATTATTCCCTTCAAAAAGTTATAGAATTAACAGACAGCAAAATAGGGTACATTTATCATTTTAATTCAAAGACAAAGCAGTTCATACTAAACACTTGGTCAAAAGATGTGATGAAAGAGTGCAAAATACAAAATCCTCAGTCAGTATATGAACTAGACAAAACAGGCATATGGGGAGAAGCTGTTAGGCAAAGAAAGCCCATAATAATAAATGATTTTCAGGCGCCAAATAAATTTA
>JAQVLH010000019.1 GCA_028704265.1 Candidatus Nanoarchaeia archaeon | reverse complement strand
CACTCTTCTTATTGGCCTTAATATACTCAGCAAGAATAATAGAATCATCGCCTGACAAGAAACCCTCATTATGCAATAATCTCCACCAAGCTTGGCCAGCCTTAAAATAAGGTTTCTCAAAATTGGCCAAGATTTCAAGGAAACTAATAATGTTGCTAATATCAGTGTTGGCAAAGATATCAGTGCCTCCGTAAACCTGCAAAGGATATCCTCTTTTTTCCAAGAACTTTTTAATCATGGCTCCTTGGCTATGGCTTCTATAAAGCACGCAGATATCGCTTAAAGGAATATTTTTAGATTTCTCATCAATTAAATCAACAATGCTTCGCGCCTCCTCCTCTCCATTCAAGCACTCAACAATCTTAACCTTAGAACTATTCTCTGAACCGCTTTTCAGCTTAAAAACCTCACTCTCATCATCATAATTATGCTTAATTAACTCATAACTAACATCCAATATATCCTGAGTTGACCTAAAATTATTATCCAACCTGAACTCATCATTCTTGGTCAAGTTAAACTCTTGCCTGAATTGCTTAATATTATCAGTGAAAGCGCCCCTGAAAGCATAAATAGTTTGATTAGCATCACCTACTACAGTAATATCATGATTAGCATTAACCACTTTTTTAAGCAGCTCAAATTGAACATAGCTAGTATCCTGAAACTCGTCAACAATAACGTAATCGTAATCCTTTCTTAAAAAATCCTCATCAACTAGTTCCATTAAATTCAACAATTTAAGATTTAAGTCAGGAAAATCCAATAGGCCATTATTATCCTTATAAGTTTCATAATACTCCCAATTCTTGACAAAATCCCTTAATTCCATAATGCTTGAATAAAGCTCAACAAAAAGGCTTAATTCCTTCTTGCGCGCGCTTTTCTCTTTTCTTTCAAGATTCAAAGAATTTAACGTATTTAATTCAATATTTTTAGCTTTAAACTCTTCCTCCCACTTACTAACTTCAGGGCTAATGATTTCAAGACTGGCTTCCAATTTTTTAATAAAATCTTTATATTCCTTTAAGCTAATATCCAAATCTTTAGCTTTCATAAGAGTATTAGCATAAAAACTGGCCTCTTTTGCATCTAAATTATTCTTAAATAAAATCATTGTAGAATCAGTCTCATCAATCAGCCTGAAACCATAAGGGATGTTTAGTCTATTGCCATGCTCTTTTAATATTTCATTGCAAAAGCCATGAAAAGTGCTAACAGTGCTTACAGTTTCTTTGCCTAATAATTTGCTGATTTTTTCTTTCAAACTCGCTGCAGCGTTATTGCTAAAAGTTAAGCATAAAATCCTATCCTCCTTAACTCCATTCTCAATTAAATAAGCAATTTTGGCCACTATAGTTTTAGTCTTTCCAGTTCCGGCGCCGGCCAGCACCAGGCAAGGGCCTTTAATTTTTTTAATAACTGGAATTTTATCCTCACTTAAACCATTTAAAACATCATTCATAATTATAAGAAAACTATAAAACACTCAATTAAAAACATTAATATATGCTATTTTTATAATAAGTTCTAATGGATAAGGAAGAATTAGGCAAAAGATATTTGGAAAAATTATCAAATGACATTAATGAAAGATTATATGACTTATTAATAGTGCATTTAATGAATGTCAGGGACAAAATAACCTATAATAGTGAAAATTCCAAAGAACTTACTAATCTTTTAGACATAGCTATTAGCAATTTAACCAATAATATGGAGGGATTAAACCTGAACTATTGCAGATACATTCTGCTTGTTTGCAACACATTATTATACTACAATAAAGGCAGGCAAGATTTAAAGGATTTAAAAAAAGAATTAATTGCCAGATTCAGCAATGCAGACCCAACAGACCAAGAAAAAATACCATTAAAATACCAAATAAATGAAGTAAGAATCACTTATGATGTTTCTTATTTAACCTACTTGATTGATTCATTCATAAAACAAAAATTATGGGCAGAAGCCCTTTACTGCCTAATAACTGTAAGGCTTGTTGAGCCAGACAATCTAAAACTGGAAGAGCAATATGAAATAATAAAGGAAAATATTGCAAATGAAAAAACTAAACCCTTTACATTTCAAGACCCATTGGACAACATAGTCTTGCTTGATTCAAATATAGCAATATCTTATTTAATGAAAAATATTGAAGAATTGGACTACTCTGCCAAAACAATCAATCTCAAAAAACTAGAAGACAAGAATAAAGTAATAATCACCCACTCAGTTAAAGAAGAAGTTGCTAATTTCATAGATTATCAATTGTCAATACTCAAAAAAGACAAAATAAAATATGAAGCAGTAAAGAAAAAATTGGAAGAAAAATATGACGAAATGGTAAAAAGGTATTACTGCAATGAAGTCCCAGTATCAAAGGAATTGCTAGAAAAGATTGAAACTTTTTATTCAAGATTCTTAGGAGTATTAGAAGTCATAGTTCTTCAAAAAATTGACAGCAAAAAAATCAGCCACAAATTAAGAAAACTGGCCCAAAGGGAGAGTTTATTGCCAGAAAGGGGAGACATGAAACTATTAGCTGAGGCAATAACTATGCAGGAAGGCCTTGGTGATAAAGTGACGATAGTCTCTGATGATAAGGATTTCACAATATTTGCGCAGGCAATAAAAGATAATTTTAATATAATTATTTATAATGAATAAATCAATATTTTTATAAAATATGAACTTGATAGAATCTTTAGCGAATAAAATGGTAAAAAAATCTTCATTAAAAATAAATTGTCCTCATTGTAATAAAGTTATAACTTTGGATGATGCTTTAACTAATCAACTTGAAAATGAAATAAAAACTGAATTAAACAAAAAACATGAAAGCGAACTTAATAAAATAAAATCTGAAATTTTATCTAAAGATAAAGAATTTGAATCCTTAAAAGAATCAGTTGATAAACAAATAGATAAAGCATTAAAGGAAGAAAGAAAAAATATAGAAAAAGATGCTGAAAAACATGCTAAAGAATCTATTTCTATAACTATTAAAGATTTAGAGAATCAAATAAGCGAAAAAACAAAGAAATTAGATGAAGCTGAAAAAAATGAATTAGATTTTAGAAAACAAAAAAGGGATTTAGAAGAAGCTCAAAATAAATTTCAATTAGAAATGGAAAGAAAATTAGATGATGAAAGAAAGAAAATATATGATGAAACTTCAAAAAAAATAATTGAAGAGCATCATCTTAAGGATATAGAAAAAGACAAACAAATGGGTGATTTAAAAAAACAGATTGATGAATTAAAAAGAAAATCCGAACAAGGTTCTCAAAAGAATCAAGGAGAATCATTAGAAATAGAATTAGAAAGAATTCTAAAAGAGAAATTTTATGAGGATGAAATTGAAGCAATTGCTTCTGGAGTAAATGGAGCAGATATTTTACAAAGAGTATGCTTAAAATCTGGAAAAGTTTGTGGATCAATATTAATAGAATCTAAAAATACGAAGAATTGGAACAATACTTGGATACCAAAGTTAAAAAAAGACCAGAGAGAAAAAAAAGCAGACATTGCTGTTATAATAACTAATGCTTTACCTACAGATATTAATACTTTTGAGTTTCAGAATGGAGTAATGATTGTTCAATTTAATCATTCTTTACCTGTTATATCATTATTGAGAAATCAACTATTTGAAGTTTCTAGAATTGCTCATATTAATGAAGGTAAAAATGAAAAACAAGATATTCTTTACAAATATGTTACAAGTATAGAATTTAAGCAAAAAGTAGAATCAATGGTAGAAGCATTTAGTGGAATGATTAATGATTTACAAAAAGAAAAAAGAGCTATGACTAAATTATGGTCAAAAAGAGAAATGCAAATAGAACAAGCAATAACTGGAATTGCTGGAATACATGGTGGAATGCATGGAATTTTAGGTTCTGCAATGCCTGAAGTTAAAAATTTAGAATTTTTTGATGAATCTAATGATGATTTTAAAGATGAAAATAATGAGTAAAAATTTTAGAATAATAATTATTTAATTCTATTTAAATAATACTTTACTTCCAATTTATTTTATGATTTGGTTTACTCATTTAAACTTTGCAATAATGTTATCTATGCTGTTTGATCTAAAGGCTAATGCTTGGCTTTTGGTCTTTTCTTTAATACCTGATATTGACAATCCTAATACTTTGCTTGGCAAGTTTTTGCCTGGAATTAGTGATTATTTTTACAAAACTTTCGGTCATAGAGGCTTGTTTCATAGTATTTATTGGTCTCTACTCTTGGGTTTATTGTCTTTTGTAGAGACCAATTGCTTGTTTATGTTCGTTGGATACACTTCACATATCATTTTAGACCTATTTACACCCTCTGGAGTGCAGTTATTCTATCCAAACAAGTCTAGATTCGTAATTTTCAATGGTCCAATAGAGACTGGTTCCGCTAAAGATGCCATACTTGGCTTTGTTTTCATGGTCTTGGCTTGTGTGATAGTTGAGTTTGGTTTTAGTCTCAAATGGTGAGAATGAAGCGAATAGTGTATAATATTTTTATAATAAATATTTAATAATTATACATATCATTAGTTTTTTATAAACCGCTTGTGAATATTTTATATTAATATGAGACAAGGTTATATAGGAATTACTGATCCAAATTGGTATATATTTAATAAAAATAATAACAATAATGAAGTTATTTTTTGGAGACGAGCTTCAAATCCTATTAATCTTTCAACAGGCATGGTTTTATTTTTTCTAGTAAAAGGAACTAATCCCAGATATATTAGAGGTCATGGTACTGTAAAAATGATTGGTTCTGATACAGTAAAAAATTTATGGGATAAATTTGGCAAAAAAATGGGTAATGATTCACTTTTTTCTATTAAATCTGCAATACAAAAAGAAAAAACAGAAAAAATAGGATATTATCTTTTGGATAATGTAAAATATATCAAGAATGGATTGGATTTAAATGATTTTGGAATAATATTTTCGTCTTCAACAGTATCTGGAAAATATATAGATAATAATGAAACTTTAAAATTACTTTCAGGATTTGATGATAAAAACAAATTTAAACAAATAAATGAATTACCTGATTCTTTAAAAAAAGAAAAAATTCCTTTTCAAAAATATGAAAAAGGAATAAGTACACTAAGAGAAGATAATTTTGAAAGTATTTTAGAAGAAAAATTAGATGATATAGAAGAAGGACTTCAGCTTATAAAAAGGCAATATAGTATTCCTCCAGTTGGAAGAATTGATTTATTTTGCAAAGACAAAAATGGAAATTTAGTTGTTATAGAACTTAAAAAGTTTGATGCTAAATCTTATTCAGTTATTGATCAAGTTTCGAGATATATGGGATTTATTAAAAAAAATATAGCTAAAGATAATCAAATAGTTAGAGGAATTATTGTTGTTGGAGCAATAGATGAAAAATTAAAATACGCCGTATCAGTAATTCCTAATTTAGAAGTTAAATCCTTTAAAATTAATATAGTATAAACATTTTTTATTATTTTTATAATACTTTAATTCTATATCTTTCATGTGGTCAAAGCTTGTGCAATTATGTTCTAAAACAAAGAATCACCAATTAATATTGGAGGAGTTGTTTGATAATTCTAAATCTTTTAATGAAATCAAAAATGTTAATAAAAAGACTTTTTACAGAATCATTAATTCTTACATTATTAATGGAATTGTTGACAAGAAAGAAAACAAATATTATTTAACTAGTAAAGGAAAACTTTTAGCTTTGACAGTTCTTGGAAAATTTGAATCAATTAATACAGAATTAAAACAAGATTTAATCTTTGATTCTAAAGATTTGTTTATAGAAAACAAGGAAGTTATTAATGAAATTCTTTATAATGCTGAAAGAAAGAAAAATGTGCTCTTATTAGGCCAGAGTGGATTTGGAAAAACTGCACTGCTTAAAAGATTAAATGATAAATATTTGAAAAGCAGTGTTTATGCAGAGATTAAGCCAATAAAGAATTGCTTAGAAAATATATGCAAAGCCAAAGGAATAATGACAAGCAAGTCAGCCAATAAGCAGGAATTAATGAATAAATTACGCCAAGACAACAATCACATAATTGTCTTATTAGATTCATTAGAATCTGCCACTGTTAATGACAAGAAAATAATTAAGGATTTAATGAGAAATAATTACCAATTCATAGGTGCAGGAATTAACAACAAAGCTTACATAGAATTTGACCACACAATCAAGCTCAAATCATTAACTAAACAGGAAGCTAATCAATTAGTAATGAAACTCTTAGAAGGCAAATGCGACAACATAACAGAGGTATCAAGGATTGTTCAAAACAGCACAAATAATACTCCAGAGCAAATAAAGAAAGTCTGCGAACAAAACTTAGCACTAAAAGAACTAAATGAAGAAAATAAGCTAGTAGAACATGTCAAGCCAAGCACTAATAGAATAAACCTAATAAGCTCAAACAACATAGTTAATATAGCTTATTTAATGATGACATTAAGATATGTCTTTTATGGCCAAAAACAATTCGAAATAGGATACTGGCTATCAACAGTAGCTTATCTGATATTCTTCTTATTTAGAAGAAGAAAGAAATAACATTAATCACTTTTTTTAAAAGGCTTTATCATTTCTATAAAATTTAAAGGTTTTGTAAGAATTTGAGCTCCATCGGGAGTTTTTCCTGACTCAAATATTGTTTTCCAATATTCATAATTATTTTTACCTGCAAATATTGTATTAGCTAAAGAACGATTTTTCCATAAAGGTAAATTGATTAAATTATCTAAAAAATTGTTAATATTAGTCCATAATTGATTTTCAAATTTTTCCTGAAATATATTGTTATCATCAAAATTTCTTCCAGTATTACTAAAATAATTCTGAATAACTTTTTTTATATAAATAACCCAATTATACATTATTTCTTCTTTACTAATTCTATACGCAATTAAATGTTCATCAGTAATATCTTTATCTTTGCCATCAATAATTTTTTTTTCTATTCTAGAAACTCCTATTTCTGGTTTAAATTTATTTATATATATTTTTTCTGCAATTAAATTAAGAATTTTAATAATTTGGTTTATTTCCAATTCTCTAGGGTTCAAACCTTCATCGCTTCTAAAATTAATAGGTGTTTTTAATATTTTTTTAGAATCAATAAATAAAGATAAAATTGTTTTATCAAAAGTACTATGTGAAATAGGTAATTCTTTTGCTTTACCTTCAAAATCAATATATCCTTTTAAAGTATTATTTTCTGAATAAGTAATAGATTTTTTTATACTGTCAATTATATATTTTTTAATGTTTGCATTATCCCCTCTAAAAAATTCAACTAATTGTTGTTCAGAAAATGAAAAATCATCTTCCTTTAATTTATGTGCTTCTTGATACCTTTTTATGCGTTCATGATATAAAGCATCATTTAATTGTCTCATTATTGATTTATCAAAAGCAATTTGTCTTAATGAACTACCTGCATTTGTATTAGTTTCAATTAATCTGTCAATATTAGGATTAATAAATATTCTTAATAAAATTCTTTTATTTCCTAATAATATTTGAGCAACTGCTTTATGTTGTCCATCAAATACTTTAAGTTTATTATTATCAATTCTTGCTAAACTTACTTGAAGTTGAGGATTACCTTTTTCAAATTCTTTAATTAATTGACTTATACTACTATTAATTGAACGAGGATTAATTTGATCATCATGAAAAACATATTCTATTGGTGCTTCTATAAAACAAGATTCTTCACCTGATAAAGGATCTTTAAATAAACTAGCATTAAATATTTCATTTATTCCTATTTCAGGAAAACTATAACTTAGTATATTATCTTTTATTATATATTTAAAATTATATTTACCTCCACAATAATAAACCAATATATTTTTTAAAGAAGCTCCTTTTTTTTCTTTAATTTGAACTTCATCTTGTATATTTTTTAATTTATATAAAATTCTTGCGATATTAAGATTAGAATCTTGTTTAGATTTGTTACAGCTTTCATGAGTTAATGCAAAATTTTCAGTATCATCTTTACCTTTGTTAACTAATGGAATTATATGATCTATATTTGTATTATGAATATCTAAATTTATCTCTTTTCCACAAATAAAACAGGTTTTATTTTGAATTTTTAATAAAGTTTCAGTTAATGATTTATAATCTTTTGAAGATAAAGAAGATAAGTATTTTGAACCCATAAGAATAAGTATAGATATTAAATTTAAAAACATTTTTATTATTTGGGCGAGCCGAAGGCGAGCCCTAATAACAAGCAAAGCTAATTTAGATAGTAATAGTTAAGTAAAACCTAACATTCTTAATTAAGTTATAACTTATTATAAACAAAACAATAAGAAATAGGATATTGGCTATTAACAGTAGCTTACCTAATATTCTTCTTCTTTAGAATAAGGAAAAAATAAATTATTTATTATTAAATAATTTATAATAATTAATACAAACATTTTTATTTATTTATTTAATGAGTATTATAATGATTAATGAACCTATAATAGGAATAAAATATAAAAAAGTAGATGAAATAACGGATTATTTTCATATTTTAAAAAGGGGTTTTCAAAATTATATAGGGATAAATAAATGTAACTTACCTAATAATTTTAAAGTCATATTAATTATTGCAAATCTTAATAGTTTATATCATAATAAAATTGAAGATAATATTTTATATTATAGTGGTCAAGGAAATGATAAAGACCAAGTTCCAAAAAGAGGTAACAAAGATTTAATGGATAATATTCTACCTGTTTATGGAGTTATTAAAGATAAAAATAATGATTTTATATATTTAGGTAAATTAAAATTAATTGAGTCTCCTAAATGTAAAATTTACAATGATAAAAAAATTTATGAATTTAAGTACCAAATTGAAAATGATATTCCTAATTGTGATGTGATACAAAAATCAGAGAGTAATGAACATTATAAAAAATTCGCAGAAAATTATAAAAAAAACATTAAATAATCAATTTTATACATTCTTTAATAAAAAACATCACTTTTATAATTTATGGGCTAAAAATTTAATATATGATTAATATTTTTCAAAATCAAGGAATAAAAATTGAAACTGATAAACGTATTAATATTTATAATATTTGGTCTGGAAAACAGTTAATTTTATGCAAAGGACAAAGAAGATTGACCCAATTTAATGGTAAAAATTGGGTTTTATTCTGGCCTTCAAAGAGTAATGAATTTCAAATGAGTACATCATATAAAAATGATGTTGATACTGAATTTTGCCCTTCTGAAGAAGGAATAGAATTTCTTGATGAAATAAATAAAAGCTATGACAAAGAAAATAATTTTATAGCTGAAATTGAATACATAGAAATTAACGGAAAGAGCGAAAATTTATGGAAAAAACTTAAAGAAAAAAATGAATTTGTTTTATGGGATATTGAATATGGTCCTCTCAAATATTTTAAAAATAAATCATCAAATTTTATAGCTTTATACAGAGTTTATGAAATGCCTATTATTATACATAAAGAAGATATAAACAAAGATGTTAATGGACATATTAACAGTTATAATAAAGAATTATCCTTTGAAAAATCAAATAAAATAATTAATTTAGACTTTAACCATTTAAAACCCATTATTTCAGATGAAGAATTTAATATTAGACGAAAAAAAATATTAAATATAATAAACGAAACAAGGTATGATAGATCTTATGATTATTCAAATATGAAAGCTAATGAATCTTCAAATAGCAGAAAAAACATTAAAGAAATAAGATTGCAAAAAGAAATAGATTATTTAAAAGAACAGTTAAGAATTTTAGAAGAAAAAGAACTTAAAATCAAATAATTAAAATCATTCAACAAATTTCAATAGCTATTTCTCCTGAAAAAAACCATTTTATATGAATATTTAATAATTATATTAAATATTTTTATACAAGATTGAGGCAATATTTAAATATTATTACAATTAATTAATTTATATGACTATAGTTGAAGAAATTATAACTGCTTTAGAAAAATTAGGAGGAATAGCTTGTTATTCAGAGTTATATGATCAGATACAAAAAGATACAAAAAGAACATTACCAATAAATTGGGAAGCAGGAATTAGAAATACCATAGAAAATCACTCTTCAGATTCAGAAAATTTTAAAGGAAAGAATTTATTTTATTCAGTAAATGGAATTGGAAATGGAATTTGGGGTTTAAGAAGTTTAAAATCATCTTCTTTAATATATAATAAAAAAAATTATGAAGTTAATAAAATTAATTCATCAAAAAATATTAAATTAGATAAAGAAATTGAATATTATAAAGAACAATTAAGAATTATAGAAGAACAAGAAAAAGCTAGAAAACATATTAAATAGTTATTAAGTCTTCATGTGAGCCCTAATAATAAACGAAGCTATTTTAATTTATATTTTAGAAAAATTTCATTGATGATCACTTATTTAATTATTAATTCTGATATAATTTCCTTGTTTTCTTCAAGAATATTTTTTTTGCTTATTTGTTCATTTATTTCTTTTGGATAAATTGATGCATATGTGTGATGTGCTTCTATACTAATATCAAGCATTAAATAATTAATTTTTAATTTAGTAGAAATTACATTTGATATTTTATTTCTTTTCAAAATAAGATTTTCCAGATTTTTGGAATCAATAGTACATATTTCATGTTTTTTTGAGATTATTAAAGCAATTTCTTTGTTATTAGGATTTAAATCAATAAAAGTTATGAACTCTTTAGTCTCATCTATTTTAGCATAGCCTTCCTTGCCATTTAATATTTCACAAATAAGGCATTTTTTCATGAATTATTAACAGGATAAACAATTAAATATTTTTCTTTGATTTTTTTTATTTGTTTTTTTAAAAAATAAAAAAGATTTTTTCATCAGAATAAAATCTTTTTTTGTTTTTTGTTTCTTAAAAAAAAATTATGCTAAAAAAATAGTGATTTTTTTAAAGCATTATTTTTTTATAAAAATTTTATTTTCATATTATTTAAATTTCGGGCGAGCCGAAGGCGAGCCCTAATAACAAGCGAAGCTAATTTAATATTAATAGCTAGGTAGAACCTAGCATTTTTTGGTAAGCCATCCTATGACTTCTTTCTTTAGCTCCCAAGCCATTGGCTTAAGAAGCTCTATTTCGGTTTTGCTAAAATAGCCCCATTCTGGATATGGGCCTGTTACGAATCCAAAGTAGATTTCGTCATCTTTGTAGACTTTTCCGTTAATGACTGAGTCTTGCTTGTAGGCTAGCTCGATTGCTAGCCAGTAGCTGCCTGAGAAGGATTCCCAGGCTCTAATAATCGGCTTGTCGCCGATTTTAGAGTCTTTAATGAAGGTGTTCATTGTTGAACACCTTCTTTTATTGTTTTGAGCTCTTCTCTCATTCTCCATAGCTGTCTTGAGATTATCCAGTCTAGGGTTAATAGCTTGCTGATGTCTTCCAGCATAGGTATTTGGTTGATTTCTGGATTCTTTTCCTCTAGAATTGTTCTCGTTTTTTCGTCGATTAGCTTCTTTACCTTGAAGCTTAATCCTGTGGTTGCCCACACCCTACTTACTAACATTTTTGTATTCATTTTACAAACCT
>JAQVLH010000168.1 GCA_028704265.1 Candidatus Nanoarchaeia archaeon | reverse complement strand
TTAAATGTTTTTTCATAATCTTTTGCTTGTTCATTTTTAATTGTTAATTCATCATTTAATGCTTCCATTTCATTGTTTAATTTTTCAAGCAATCTTCCGTCAAATCCTTTGCATTTAATTGAAAGATTTTCAATAATTTTATTTAATCCAAGTATTTCTGTTTCTAAACTTGCTCTTTTTTCTCTTAAACTTATAATATTATTATCATTATCAGTTTTTGATGCTGAAATTCTTGATCTAATACTTTCAATCTTGCTTAAATCCGCATTAAGAGCTTCAATTGATTCATTTCCGACATTTGAATTTATACTTACAACTGGTCTTTCAGTTCTGTATCCTCCTGTAATGCTTCCGCTTTTTTCAATTAAATCACCATTTAAAGTTACCATTCTTACATTTCCTATTCCTACTTTTTTTGCAGAATCAATGTCTTTAACTATTAAAGTATCTCTAAGCGCGTATTCGAAAATATTTTTATATTTTAAATCAAAATCAATTAAATTTATTGCAAATTCAATAACTCCCTCAAAAATTCTAAATCCTTTCGGAAGCTCGCTTCCTTTTATTTTTGTTAATGGCAAGAAAGTTATTACTCCTAACTTATTGCTTCTTAAAAAATTAATACATTTAGTTGCAGTATCTTCATCTTTTACAACAACATTCATTAATTTTGAAGCCATTGCAACCCTAATTGGTAATTCATATCTAGAATCTGCTTTGCATAATTCAGCCACTGTGCCATAAACACCTTCAATCTTTGCATTAAGTAATTCTTTTAATCCTCCTCCTCCTTTATGCATTGCTATATCTTTTTTAATATTTAATCTGTCAAGTTTTGTTCTCAAATCATTTACTCTATTGCTTGCTTGTTCAAGTTTTAAAGCAAGATCTGAGTTTACGTTCATTTCTGCTTCTAATTTTTCATAAACATTTTCAAGCATTGAATTTTTTGAAATTAATTCTTCTTGAGATTCTTTTAATCTATTCAAATCTTCGCTTTTATTTGATAACTCATCCTTTTTTGATTTTTTTTCAACCAATTGCTCTTTTAGCTCATTAATTCTTGATTTTATTTCAAAATAAGTTATTTCTTTGTTTGAACTAGCATCAGTTTTGTAAACTTTTAATTCATTGTTTATTTTTTCTATATCTTTTTTATAACTTTCAATATCATTTTTTATTTTTTCAGTTTCTTTTTCAAATTCATTAATATTTACAGTTATTTGTGCATCCCTATTCTTGATTCTGCTAATTTCATTAATGTGGCTTTTTGCATTTGTGTCTAACTGGTTAATTTCATCTTTTATTGCTTTAAGTTTATCATCTAATTCTTTTTTCTTTTCAGCTCCTGCAAGCCCTAAATTTTTATTTATTTCTTCAATATTTCCTTCTAATTTTTTTATATTAATTGAATACTCATTTATTTCTTGTGTTTTTTGCCTTACTTTTTCTCTTAATTCTTCAGATTTTGCTTCAATGTCAACTAATTCATTTTTTTTAATATCTAAATTTTTAAACACTAATCTTCCTTTCGTTTCTCTTAATTCATCCTTTGTTGATTTATATTGTTCAGCAACCCTTTTTTCTTTTTTTAATTCATCTAAATGTTTTTGTCTTTCTCTTAATAAAATATTAGTTTCTTTTACTTTTTCATCAACTTGTGCAAGCTCTTTCATTGCTTTATCTTTTTTTTCTTCATAAGTTGATATTCCGCTAATATTTTTTATTATTTCAGCCCTATCACTGCTAGACATATCAACAAATTTTGCAATATTTCCCTGCATAACCATATTAAATCCTTCAGGGTCAATTCCAGCATAATCTAATAAATTTATAATTTCAGTTCTTGTTGATTTTTTTCCATTAATTAAATAATCACTGCTTCCATCTTGAGTAACTTTTCTTGAAATTTCTAAAAAATCTTCTTCAACGGGAAAAATTTTATCTTCATTTGAAAAAACTAATTTAACGCTTGCATAATTTGAAGGTTTGCCATTTTTTCCTCCATTAAATATCAAATGAGCTAATTTTTCAGTTCTTAATCCTTTTTTGCTCATAATTCCTAATACAAAACTTATTGCTTCACTTACATTACTTTTACCGCTGCCATTAGGGCCTATTATAAGATTAAGCTTGTCCATTAATTTTATTTCAACTCTTCCTCCGAAGCTTTTAAAATTTTCAAGGACTATTTTTTTGATTTTAATCATTATCAAATAAAGAATTGTTGATTATTTTTAATACTTATTACTTTTTAAATAAATTAACAATTTTGTCAAGAAATGTTAAATCTTTTGGCATTTCTTTTCCAACTAAAGAATAAGCTAGCCTTTCAAAGCTTTTAGCGCTCTTGCTGTTTGGATAAATATTCACAACAGGTTTTTTTAAATTAACACTATCTTCAACTTCATTTTCTTTAGGAATGACTTCTAAGACTTTTTTGCCTAAAATTTCTTCAACATCTTTAATTGTAATATCTTTATATTTACTATTACTTTCTTTGTTTACAACAACTCCAGAGATTGGAATCCAATTATTTTCCGAATATTCAACTAATTTGTAAACATCAGCAACGGAAGGTAATTCAGGAGTTGTAATTAATAATAATTCATCACTTGAATTAATCGCATTTAAAGCCTCTTCATTTAATCCTGCTGCGCAGTCAATAAGTATTAAATCATAATCTTTTTTTACTTCTTCTAATTTTTCTTTAAATCCGCTAAGATTAACATTAGTTAAATCATTTAAATAAATTCCTCCAAGTAATACATGAAATCCTAATGAGTGTTTGTAAATAGCTTCTTTTACTGAAATGTTTCCTTTCAATACATCATGAAGTGTTAAAATATTTCTTGAAGACGTTCCTAAATGAAGCCCCAAAGTTGCT
>JAQVLH010000018.1 GCA_028704265.1 Candidatus Nanoarchaeia archaeon | reverse complement strand
AAAAAAAGATTAAAGGCATTAAGGAAAAGCCCCAAAGGATTGGCAGCTGCTTCAATTTATGTTTCTGCTGAGCGTGCTGGAATAAAAAAAACTCAAGGAGAAATAGTTTCGCAGGCAAAAATCACTGAAGTTACCTTAAGAAAATATTATCAAAAAATAAAAAAAATCTTAGATAATCATATTATTAATTTATCATAAAAAATTTTATTTTATCTAACATACAAAATTAAAGGAAAAATTAAATGACTCCTTCTTTTTTAATTTTTTTATGAATTTCTAAAGCTTTAAAAAAAGAATTATGTTAACAATTAAGTTAATTATGAAAAAGAATATTGCTTTAACATATAATCAGGCAAGAAGGCTGGAAGGATTAGTCCATGATGAAGGCTATTCGATAATGAATATGGTTTATTATTCTACTTCCAAAGTTAATAATGAGCTTGTTTTTTTTATTGATGATTTTTTTAGGGATGATTGCGAAATAAGCGAAGTTTACAGAAGTGTTAGGCAAAAAATAATACCCTTGTATATTTCAAATGTTGAAATAGGAAAAACTGTAAGATTAAAGGATTATACTCTTCCTAAATTTGTAATTAGGGATAAAGAATTTGAATATTATGGAAAAATTATGAAATCTTACCAAGGAGATTTAGCATTGTTTATGAGACCTAAGAGAGAATATTTTTTTAAAAAAATGCCGGAAAATGACAGGTTTGAATTTGTGGTTCTTGATGGTGAAGAAAAAAGACAGCCTTATTTAATAGAAAATAAATACCATAATTATCCAAGAATTGCAAATATCTTTGACAAAATTAAATTAGGCATTAACAATTAAGTTAATAAATAATTTTTTAAAATAGGAATTTTTGCTTAATTTTATGGGATTAGGATTTAGCAGCGAAGGAGTAATAGTTGATTCGGAAAAATTTATGTATATTATTAATAAAATGTCAGAATTTAATGAAAATATACAATTAAGCAAATTGGAAAAAGCATTGATTAATATAAAAGATGTTACTCCTATAATTCGAACTTTAAACGAACTTAAGCCAACTTATTTACCTTATATTTTAGAAGAATATATTCATGTAAGCATAATAAATTCATCTGATGCACTAGATTACTCCAAAGGTAGTTCATGCATTGGCATAAAGCCTAATAGTTCAATAAGCATTTCAAAAGAGGGGCAAAAATATATTAATAATAAAATAAAAGGAATTGATGAAGATTTTGCAAATTATGCAGATAAAAAAATAAATGAATTGTTCCCTTCTGATAATTTAATACTTAATCTTGAAAACGTTTTTGATTTGAAAAATTGCAAAGATGATGAGCCTGAAAATTACGGCACAGTGTTTCGCTCAATCGAAGACGAATAATAATAAAATTATTAATTTAAGATAAGTTGCGAAACGTTTTTAAAAACAATTTTGTAATAATTATTTTATGGAAAAATTAAGTTTTGACTCGCTTGTAAATTTGTATACTAATCCTACTTTGAAAAATGATTGGGATGTTTTTACTGATATGGAAGAATTGGAGGATTTAACAAAAGACTGCAATTTAATGAAAAGGGAATTATATAAAAGAATTAATGATGATTCTTTTTGCGGACAATATGCAAGAGAAGCATTAGAATCTGCTTTGCAGGTTGGAAACGGAGAGATTGCTAAATTAATCTACCATAAAGTTGGATATATAGAATTTGACTCTGAAACATTAATCCAAGGTTGGGAAAAAGCTGTTAAGTCTGCAAATTATGTAAGAATAAGACATTATAAAGATGCGCTTGAATTGTTAGAAAAAAAAGCTCCAAAATTAAATGAAGAGATTTATACTCAATCAATTGAATCATTTAAAAAAGAGCTTAAAGCATATGATTCTTGCAATAAATCAAGAATAAATGAATTTAGAGTTATGATAGGATTGCCTCCTTTAATGAAATAATTTATTTATAATTCTTCAATTAAATATTTCCAAATTTGACTCAATTCATTTATGTTTATTATTACATTATAGTAGTAAACACATTTTTTAAAAAAGGAATTTTATCAAAAACATTAATGGAACAAAATAATATCCCTATAAGTATTAAAGAAAAATTGCGACAATATGATGCAGTATTTAAACAGCTTAGTGAGTTAGGTAAAAATATTACTACAGATTTAGAAGAATCATTAAATAATAATTATAATTCTTTTGATAATTTTAAAAATTCAGTTAACGAATTAAATTCCAAATTTATACCTTTTATGGATAAATATAACGAAATCACTAAAAAATTTGATGAATTTAATTATATTAAAAAAGAATTTGAAGAACTAACAAAAAAAACTGCAGAAATTTATTCAAAAATGAGCAATTTTAGTTTTCCTCAAGTTAACCCAATGATGGAAGATTTAAATAAAATTCTTGAATATTTGCCTACAATTCAATCTCAAGAAAATAATTTGAATTCTGATTTAAAACCAGTAAAAGAAGGTATTCAAGTAATATCTAAATATTTTAATTCGCTTAAAAAAAGCTTAGAAGATAAAATTAATATTTCAATAAATTCTGAAGAGTTATCAAAAAAAGGAATTGATGATTTAGTTAAAAAAATTTATGAACTTCAAAATCCGGAATTAAATCTTAATATTCAACAAAAGTCAATTAAAAAAGAATTGCCAAATGAAGATAATAAAAAAATAATTGAAGAATCATCGTTAACATTAGAATCTCAATTAAAAAATGACACTGCACAATATAATCAGAATGAAAAAGTTTCTGCTGAAGAAATAATAGAATTTATGGTTAATGAAATTATTATTAATGAAAAAAATGGAATAAGGTATCAAACTATTTTAGACAAATATGAAAACAGAAATGCAGAATTAGTAATTAGAACACTTGAAAATGAAGGAATTATAATAGGAGATAATAGATCAAAGAGTTTATCTCCAGAAAGAATAAAAATTGAAGAAAAAAAAGTTTTGGAAGCTATTGAAAAAAATGCCAATATATACAAAGAAAAAGTCTTAAAAACAATAAGCCAAGAAAGAACAACAAACTACAAATATTTATTTAACAAATTATGTTATAGTTCAACAGATAAAACATTGTTAAGTTATGAACTTCGTAAAATGAAAGAATCCGGAGAAATTATATGCGAAGATAAAAAAATAAAACTCAAAAAATCTACATAATTTTATGGAAAACAGCCTTGAAAAAATAGTTGAATGCGAAAATTATAGTCTTGCCTCAAATAATTGCTATAATATTTTAAATGATTTAAAAAAAGAAATAGTGCATGAATTAGAATCAAACAATCATGCACAGCCATTAATTATTTATGCCAAAAATATAAACCTTGAATTGAATTACGAATATACAAAAGATAAACTGAATAAAATTTTGCTTCTTATGGAATCAGATTATTCTAAAAAATATGAATCATGTTTGAAAGATAAAAATACTGATAGAATAACTGCTATGAAAGATTTGCTTAAAAAAAAAATATCTTCTGAAAACATTTCAGATTATATGAATAAAATTGAAAATATTGCTATTAAAATAAACAAAAAAATTATTATTGAAGATATTGAATGCATGGGGGGTTGCGGATATATTGGAGAATTTATTATTAACACTGATTCATCATATGTTTGCCCCAATTGCGCAGTAGTTCAGGAGCAAGAAATAGTGAGTGTTACAAAAAGAGCTTATACTAATGAAGAGAGAAAAAATAAAACTATTACTGAAAAAAAAATTAATGATTTTGGACCAAGAACAATTATATCTATTTTAGATATTAATAATAGTAATAATAAAATTAGTGCTAAGCAAAGAGCATTATATAATCATTTGGCCAAGATTCAAAATTCATTGGTTAACAGTTTAGAGAGAAATTATTGGGAAGCAAAACCGATCATGAACAGATTATGCGATAAATTAGATTTATCCAAAAATATTGCTGAAACTGCATGGAACATTTATTCTGAAGCAGCAAAGCAAAAGCTTACAATGGGAAGAAGCATTTTAGGGTTTGTAACCGCCAGTTTATATTCAAGCATAAGAATACATGATGTACCAAGAGTTTTAGAAGAAATAATAAAAGAATCAAATGCTACCTCAAAAACAGTCAATCGTGCTAATTCTCTTATAAAAATTAATGTGCTACCTAAAATGCATTTAAAATATAAACCCATTTCTCCAATAACTTTAATTTATAAATTTGGCAATGAATTGAAACTTTCAATTAGGGTTCAGCAAAAAGCTGACAAATTATTGTCTAATGCAATAAAAAGAGGTTTACCAGAAACAGGAAGAGACCCTAAAGGCTTAGCTGCAGCAGCACTTTATTTGACTGCAAAAGATGAAGAGAAAAAAACTCAAGCACTAATTTCTGAATGTGCCCAAATTACTGAAGTTACATTAAGAAATCAAACACATTTAATAAAAAAATATTATAAAAAAAATTAATAATTAAATTTTGTTATGCAAAGTTATTGTTGCAATAGTAAAATTTTCAGACACCCTTACTGGAGTTTCTCTAACAGCCTCAAAATTAGAAGGAAAGTTAAGAAGATTAAAACCAATTAAATAACCCTCATTAGGTATTGAAAATACTGCAATTCCGCTTGAATTCGTGTAACTTACTCCAACATCAGGAGGGCCTTCTGTTGTAGTGTCATGCCATAAATCAACTTCTAAATTATTCACAGGCAAACCTTCAGAATTTAATATTAAAACATAAAGTGTTGAATTCTGAATATTTGAAACAATGTTTGAATCTTCAACATTTGGTTTAAAAGAACCTGTTAAGTAACCTGCAATAAAAGATAGAACAACAAATATCAATATAATAATTGTATTAAATTTCATATTAATAAAATAATCTTGGAGGATTTAAATATTTATTTTAAATTTATAAAAAAAAACTTTTGCTATTTTTATAATTAAATATCTATATTAATTTTAGGAAGCGACAATTTTCCAAACTGCAGTATCATTTTTTTAGGTTTGTTATTTATTTTAAAAAACAATTGTCCGCTTGATTCTTGATTAGGATCTAAGTTATTTTCAAATTTATAATTATCAAGCCCTATAATTTGATTATCAGCTAAAATTCTTATTTCTTCAATTGGAAAAATTATTGTCTGAACAGAGGCATTATTTTTTAATTTAATATCAATAGTTAAATCCTTTTCAGTGATTTCAAATTTTTCAATTAAAATTAATAATTTTCCATAATTTACTGTTTTCATAATATTAGTGGAAATCTATCAAAATTTATAAACTTTCGTTGATGATTTAAAACTATGCAAGAGGTTAAAGCACAGGAAACACATTTTACAACTATATTAGGTGACAATGCGTCAATAAAAAATTCAGGAAAAATAAATAAATTGCTTTCAAATGAAAATAGTTTATTGTCTGATTTAAAGCCCAGAATAATTAACGAAGGAGAAAATACTATTATTGTTGGTGCTAAAACATTTATAATTTTAGGAGATTCAACGCATTACCCTGATCCTTATACAACAATAACTGCGCTTCCAAATAGTGAATTTAAAATAATAATCAAACATTGGGAATTTATTGACAAGGCAAAAAATGAAAAAACATTAGGGTCTAAAATTACAAAGATTGAATTAACAAAAGGTATTTTTAGCATTTTAACAGGTTCTGAATTAAAGGCTAAAAATGTTGAATTTATTATACCAAAAAAAAAGGCGACAATTAAAATAGAAATATCATCAAATGCAATCTACATAGGAGGCAATGATTTTAAAATTTCAGGAAATTTTTCTAAAACTCCTCTGAATGTCTCCCAATTTTCAGAATATATAATTGCAGGAAATAATTTTTATAAAAAAAGCTTAATTGCTATGAAAGAAGAAAACAGGATGGATGAACGTTTCATGGCTATTGATTCTTTAATAGGCAAACTTTCCAGCAGCGCAATAAATATCAGCCAGTATAAGGATTCTGACAAAATGTTTGAACAAATTGATAAAAATGTTAATGAGTATAATCCTGATAGTATATTAAAAAGCTTTGAAAATGCTATGAATATGACTCCTGAAATGCTTAAAGGCTCTGGCTTGAGTGAGGAGCAACTAAAGCAAGCTACAGAAGGAATGGCAAAATTAAAAAAAGAATTAACTCCTGATAAAATGAGCGAGTTCAAAAAAGCAATTAGTGGCATAAAAAAAGAAGATTTAATTAAAACAAACCAGAGCATGAAATCTATGGGTAATTTAGCTCCGAAATTTAAGGATATTATTAATGAATTTGATAAGCTAGTTCCTTATGGAAAACTGCCAAGCAAATTAGGAGAATGTGAGGAGATGGAAGAATTATGAGCGGAGGATTTGAAAACAGCCCAAGCAGTTTTTCCAAAAAATATGTAAGCATTGATTTTTTTAGCAGCGAGTGCTTTATTAAAAGAGGAGGGAAAAAATCTCTTTTAGGAAAAACTGAAAGCGAAACAGGAGGATATCTTGTTAACGGAAAAGAGTCATCATCTTGGAAAAAAAATGAAGAATTAAAACCTGTTCAAGGATTAATTATCAAAGATGGAGATTCTTTGATTACTGGAAAAAACGGCTACATTATGAGAATTTCTTTTCCTTCAATTGAAGGATTAAGCGAAGAAAGAAATATTTCATTATTTCCTGACAGTGAAATAATTCTTAGAGTAAAGACTGTAAAGCGAACTAAAGATTTCATAAACCCTAATGGTTCAAAAGGAATTACAGTAAATGAAAGTGATATTATTGATGGCTTTGAATTAGTAAAAGGATTATTTAATCTTTCAATCACAACATCAAAAGAAATAAGCAATGTTATAAATATAAATTCTAAATATCCTAGAATTTCTTTTAAGCCAGCTTTAGGCAAAGCTCAAAGAATAAAATCAATAAATATGACATTAGAGCTTACTTCTGATGGTTCAATTGTGATTTTCAACCTTTTTGGTTATAATGTTGTTCATGAAAAATCAGGGCTTGAGGCAAAAACTTTTGAAACATTGGCGATGAATCTTAAGCCTAAAATTGTAATCAAGCAGTCAGGAATCTATATGACTGATATGTCAAAGACTCCTGATTACAGGGTTGAAGAGATAAACAAGAGAATAATGGAAATAGGCAAGCTTGAAAATTCTATTCTTATGAAAAAAAGCTACTCTGATATGATTTCAAAAGAAACTCTTGCTAAAAATGAAAATCAAAGGCTTGCTCAAATAAATCAGGAGCTTATTAATGAAGGGTGTAAAAACAAGCCTGACCCTAAAATAATTGCTTTCTTAAAAAGCCAATTAAGCAAATCTTCTTCAATTGCAGTAAGCAATGAGACTAAAGAATTATTTAACAAAGGAGTTGAAGCGCTCAAGCCTTTAGTATCACTTGAATCAGCTCTACCTTCATATTCAGCAATTAATGAATCTGAAAAAATTACTCTTAAAAAAGAGTCAAAAAGAACTGCTAAAAGCTATGATGAAATGGTTGGCGAAAGCTTGGATGAAAATGATGAGATTGATGCAAAGATAAGAAAATTAATGCTTCCTGCAGGAGCTCTTGAAATGTATAAAAGAATGCAGGCAGAAGGAAAAAGCATTCCTCCACAAATAGCTGAGTTAATCAGCAAGCAACGAAGCTCAAGAGCAAAATTTGAAGAAGGAGTAAAAAAACTTGCAGGCGACAAAGGAATAGTTGAGCAAACAGCATCAGCTCCAGTAAATGAATCAATAACTTACAATAAAACATTATTCAAATTCATAAAAATTGAGAAAGGTCCTGAGATTAACATGGCAAGGGCTCCTGTTGGAAAAGAATTCTTGTTTATTTATTTTGAATCAACTAATAAATCAACAGCTCAGGCTTTTTTCTCTCCTGATGAAGAGTTCAGATTAATCTGCAATAAAGAATTAATACCTTTAAGAAATTACAGAATGGAAACAAACAAGGACCCTAATAAATTATATTCTAATGAACAGTTATTTTTTGTAATACCTGCAGATGCAAAAGAATTTGTATTAGAAATAGGCAAAAAATCAATGGCAAAACAAAATGTAAAGCTTAAATTATAATTATTAATTTCCCAAAGTCATATTATAACATATTTCTTTCATATTATATGCTTCACTTTGTATTATATCACATAAACTTGAATTCTTATTTTCTATTGCATACCATTGAATGCATAAATCTTTCTGAATTTCTATATTTTCAATAGTGCATGAAAAATCGCATACAATTTTTTGGCACTCAGTATAATCATTGGTTACTTTAGCTTTGCAAAAACCCACAGATTTAGGCATGCTTAATTTATTGCAAGCTAAAATATTGCCAGTAATATTTGCATAATTCATTATGCACTCCCCATAACCTGCTCCTGAATCATTAAACATTGGATATAATTTATCACATAAATTAACTTTACTTAAATTAACAGCAATGTTTGATGCGCACCTGCCAATTTTACCTTCACGGGACCAGCCATCAGCATCAACAATTGGCTCATTAATAAGATTGCCGCACCCCTCAGCTAATATTGATTCAAAATTTAATATTAAAATATTATTTCTTGCAACTATAATTCCATTCCCATTTTCTATAATTAAAACCTCAATAGTTTGATTACCAGGCCTAATTTGAAGATAATAATTATTTGCCTCAACCCACTCATTATCTCTTGCAATATATGTTTCATAAACAGGCTTTAACACTTCACCTTTTTCATTAATTACCCTAAATCCATAAATTGTTCCTTGTGCAAGCCCTCTTTGCTGGATATAAAAATGTTCATTTTCATCAATAATAGTCATAAACTCTTTATTGCTGTCGAGAACAACTACACTAATATTTAATGAAATATTTTCTGAAACACTTAAATTTAATCCGTTAACATTATAATTATTTGAATTACTAAAAAATAAGAATATTAAAAATAAAAATAAAATAATTAAAAAGATTTTTATTAAAAATTTAAATGCCATATATTTACCTTATATCCTCTTCATAATTAGTTGACGCAGTCCACAAGTCCCAGTTATTTTCAGGCAATTGCTCCAAATTATTCATTTCATAATATTCCCTATTAATATTGTAAGAATCATAAAATCCATTTTCCACTCTATAAACTTCCCCAGTTTCTGAGTCATAAACTCTTTCATAGCCTAATGTAGTGTCAGACCATTTCTCTGAAATTATATCATCGCTTCTTTGCCTATTATCCCAAGAATCCATTATAATATCTGAAGTTTCACTAAGAGTTTGGCCAGCCTTTAATGCTGCAGAAGCTGCCTGATTCTGAGCTTGTATACATGCTGAAACATATTCTTCTGAAATAGTATAACTATTAAGAATATTATTAAGCAATTCTTCATATTCAGTAAATTCATCTTCTTTTGCGCTAAGCCCTATAAAAATTGATGCATATCCTAAATTATTAAAACCTAAAGTCAATAATCCATAATCAAGAGTTTCTATATAAAACAATCCTTCACCTAGAATATTTTCTTGCTTGAAAAGAGCTCTTATTGTTTCTGCATCATTGGAATTTGGAAATAAACTTACTAAAGATTTATTTGAAGAGATTATTTGCAGCTCATTAATTTTTGGAGCCAAAGGAACAGCTTCTTTTATTGCCTCCATCTCAGCAAGTTCAATAAAATGCTCTAAAAAATTTTGGGCATTCAAAGGACTGACTACTGGAGCATTAACATAAGGAAGAGCATAACCACCCATTGCCACATAAGCCAAATCATTATCTTTCTGCGCTTGACTTGTGTAAACCGGACCTGCTTCTGAAAAAAAGAAAACCTGCCTTATAGGATTATTTATATCATAAGCTACAAATGATTTAGATGCGCAAACCCCATAAAACGCAACTGCCCAATTTTGAGGCAATTGTATTGAAACTCCTTCATCATACCAGATTGTAAGAACTAAAGAATTATTTTGAGAAACAATATTATTGCTAATATTATTACTATTCTGTTCTATAACATTATTATCTGAATTATTAAGTATATTATTACCCTGGGAGTCTATATTTACAGTGCATCCTGCAAAAAATACTAACAAGAATAAAAATGCAGATTTCATTAGTTAAATATGATTCAACTATTCTTTAAATAAATATTTTCTTATTTGAATTCAATTATTTTGCCAAACAATGCGGATTCTGTTGACATCTTTTTTAATCTGTTAACATGTAAGCCAACCATTGAGCCTTGCTCTGCAGAAGGAATTTTTTTATTGAATTTTTCAATGCTTATTACAGTTATTAATTCCAAGTCTTCTGAATTCATTCCATTAGTTATTGTCCTTTCCTGAACTATTCCAGCAAGAACTAATTCATTGGGCAATGCAAAAACTGAGTGTATTAAAAATTTAGCCATGTATTTTTTTTAGCATTGATGTTTTATTAACATTTTTAAAATATCAAATCTTAAATTTTAATATGGGAATCTTTGATAATATAGTTGGAAGAGTTAAAAATGACCTAAGTTACAGAGCTGGAAGCGAAATTTCTGATGCTATTACAAAAGGAGCTAATAAAATATTAGGCAAAAATCCTGATTCAGGCCAATCTGGAAAAAAATGCCCTAAATGCAAGAAAAAAGTTGCTGAAGGATTAAAATTTTGCGAAGAATGCGGAGCAAAGCTCACAGTTTCATGCCCTAAATGCGGAGCAGAATATCCTCTTGGAAAAAAATTCTGCACAGTTGATGGAGAAAAACTTAAATAAAAAATTTTATTAATTATTGCAAATTCAGCCCCAGAAGAGATTACGGACACTTATTCTGTCATCTCTCACTAAAGCATTCGGTGAAAGCCCGCTCGCAATGTTTCCCATGCAAACTTCTAAGAAAAAACTAGTCCGGCAGGATTAAAAAACGTTTCCTGAATTTTCTATATACGAAAAATTAAGAATAATGAATTTATTTGATAAAATATGAAAAAAGATGACTGGTATTTTGATAATAAAAAAGAATTCAGAAAATTAATTTATGAATTATATGAAATTTATCCAAATGGAAGAATTCCTGAAAAAAGAGTTCATCCAATTATAGTTACTCTCGAAGATAGAAAAGAAATGAACAAATTAGGTCTTCTTATAGAAGAACATTGTATTGATAATAATGGCAAATCTTATAATATGTATGGATTAGGTCCTGCAGGATTATCTTTAATAAGTTCATGGGAAAATGAAAAAATAGCAAATAGAATGTTAATCCTTACTTATGTTACTATAACCTTTGCAGTAATTTCCATAATTATACAAATTATAAAATAATTATTCTTTTTTCTTCTCTTCTTTCTCTTTCTTAACTTCTTCAATTAATTGAAGAATTTTTAATTCCCATGGTTCAAAAAATCGTTCAAGCTCTTTATCCATAAAAAGACTAATATTAAAGATATATTTAAACAAATGATAAAATTCATAAATTATTATAATAAATATATTTAAAATAATCAAAATATTGTTTTAAAGTATGGTACGTTCAATAATTTTATTTGAATCTGATGAAATTTTAGATCAAAATAAATTAGATTTATTAAATAATTATCTTGAAACTGATGAAAGTAATAAAAATATTTCAAAGTTTTTGTCAAATCATAGTATAAATAATGAAAATTATTCTTTATTTAAAATTGGGAGAACTGAAAAAATTGATAATCCTAATTATATAAAGG
>JAQVLH010000167.1 GCA_028704265.1 Candidatus Nanoarchaeia archaeon | reverse complement strand
TCAGTTTAATTAAAATTTGGTTGAAATGTAAATTTGGAGTAAATTGTATTACAAATGACATTAGCAAATGTTTATTTCCAAAATTCTTTCAAAATGAGTCAATAGAAAAAATTGAAAAGTTAATTATTTTTTTATTTGATATTACCAAAGACACAACATTAGGTGAATATAAATTAAAAAGGGATTCTTATATTTATGAAGAATTAATAAAAATATTAACGGATAATGTGTGTTTGCATCCTTTTTCAAATAATTTTTTCAGACACATTGAAAATAATCTAAAAAAAATACTTTTAAGTATGCCTTCAGGTGATTTCTATGGTTTGTTTTTTATTAAATTAGAATTTATTTCAGGGTATTATAAGTTTGAATTTTATAAATTTGAGAATGAAGAAGAAAAAAATCAGTTTTATCAGCAAAAGCTAGCTGGAATCAATGATTTATCAGAACAAAAATTTTTCGTGCAATTTAACTCAGAAAAATTTAAAAATAAAAACGATATCTTCTCAAAAGTAATCCCTTCAATAAAAAAACATTTTGAAATTAAAGAATTAAAAAACTTACAAAATAAACTTGAAGATATTTTTTTTTACAGCCATGTACAAGGGACATATTCATCTTTTTTTGAAAAAGAAGATAATCTTTTAAATTGCGATAGTTTAAAAACGTTTATAATACTTTTTAAAACTTTATTAGCTTATCAAATAAGATGTGATATTGAGTCGAGTAAAAAAGTTTTAAAAAGATTTTCAAATGAAAATTTTTTATGTTTTCAAAAATTAGTTTTTTATACAATTGCAGTCCATTTTGATAAATTAGAATTTTTATTTTGGGAACTTCTTAATAATGATAATATCCGATTTGATATCGCCGTAATTTATTTTGGAGATGAATTAAAAAATTTATTACAAAAAATACCTAGTACATGTAGTGAAGACCAAAAAGAGCTAATAATTAAAAAAGTTAATAAAGATATTACACTCGATTCTTTTAAAAAATTAAAGCGTCAAAGTGGGGTTGAGACTGTAAAACAACAAATCTATAAAGCCCTTTCACATATCGACTCATTCAATGAAGTATATTTACAGTTAAAAGAAAAAAATAATACAGATTATGATTTGATGCCCATTATAACTGTAAATGATTTTTGGAGTGGCGTAGTTGAGAATAAATCACCTGAATCTTTAGAAAATTTAATCAATTATTCTTCCGAAACTTTTATTCAACTTTTTAAAAATTTTAAAACAGTAAAATTTTGGGAAGGACCTAATATTGAAGGGCTTGCTGAAAAAATTGAAGAGCTCGCTTTTTTACAGCCTGAAAAATTTTCCAATATGGAAGAAAAATATTTTAATGAGATCCCTTTTTTATATATCAATAAAATAATTCAAGGATTTAAAAAGAAAATCCAAGAAACAAAATCAAACAATCAAATAAAAAATTTATTGTATCAAATAATCAACTATATTGATCAAGAAAAATTTTGGAACAATACTTTAACCCTACAAACAGATGATCCTTTTATTGCTGGATATACAAGAAATAGTGTGATCATTGAAATTTCAAGTTTAATATATGAAATACTTAAATATGAGTTACAAAATTTAGATAGTATTGAAAAAATTTTAAATATTTTTATTTTGAAATTACCCCAAAACATACGTTCTGAAGATAATATTATCATTCATCCTTTTGAACCACTTTCAAATGCAATAAATTCGCCTATTGGTCATGTGTTGTTAAGCTATTTAACAGCAATATTAAAACAAAAAGATCTTTCTTTAAAAGAAAAACAAGGAAAATTATCCCAATTAGAATATTATTTAGATCATGATTTTCATGATGCATTCACTTTGTTAGGTATGTATTTGCCAAATTTATTGAAGTTTGATTCTGATTGGATGAAAACCAAAATATTATTCTGTAAATCGAAATGTTCTGATGAATTTTGGGGATGCTTTGTAACAGGATATTTTTATAATCAACTCCTAAGCGAAGAAACCTTTGATGCATTTAAAGATCATTACTTATTATTATTAGATAATCATATTAATTTTAAAAATTCTCATCTCCATAATTTAGCTACTCATTTTGCAATTGCCTATTTAAGAGGATTTACATCGATTGATATACTTGACGTCTTAAAATTACGATTTAAGAAACAGATTGATTCTTTTAATAATTTAATCATTGATATGATTACTTTTTTTTGGAAAGAAAGAGAATCTATTGTTAAAAACAATAATGATCAGAATAGATTTATTAATAAAATTATTGCTTTTTGGGA
Organism: Candidatus Nanoarchaeia archaeon; assembly: GCA_028704265.1. Lineage (GTDB taxonomy): Archaea > Nanobdellota > Nanobdellia > Tiddalikarchaeales > Tiddalikarchaeaceae > JAQTTT01. The sequence continues at coordinate 667 of JAQVLH010000167.1, read as the reverse complement.
ATTAATTTATAATTTAATCGAGAAGGAAAATTCTTTTGAAAATAATAAGAAAATATTAGCACAATTATCATTATTAACATTTTATTTCCCTAAGTATGTAACTTTAAACGCACAATATTTAAAAATGTTAGATCGTTCAGCTGATTATATTGAAAACGGAAGTAGAGATGGTTTTGTTATTCCTCATTTTACTGAATATATTTCAGTATTAATCGATGGTAATTCGCAATATATAAGAGATATATCTAAAATAATTCAATGTGTTTCAAACACAATTCTCAATAAATCATCCTTTTTTATATCAACTGATAATCAAAAATATTTACAGTTAATAATCAAAAATATTTATTTAAGCAATGATGATGATGCAAAAAGAGTAGCTGATAAAATTTGTGATTCGTATTTTCAAAAAGGTTATGAATTTCTTGTTGAAATTCATCAAAAATTTCATAGATAATTAATTGTTTCTACGTCAACTCTTATTCAAAATTGACCCAATAAAAATCATTTAATTAAAGATGGGGTTAATTCATACGAGAATGCAGCCAAAGCAATTATGTAATGCCCCCACTTAAGTCAAGCCAAACTAAGAGAGTAATTGAAAGTTTCTGAGGCCTCCTTTCTTTGAAAAGAACTCATCATTTGCGACGGTGTTTTGTAGGCCAAG
>JAQVLH010000166.1 GCA_028704265.1 Candidatus Nanoarchaeia archaeon | reverse complement strand
TTAATGATTAAATAAATAATTTGGAAAATGTAAGAAAATTGAATTATATCATAAGCAAAAATACCTTCATCATCGTATATTTCTAGTTTATCAAAAATAAAAATAATTACACAAGAAATAAGGGAAATACCCTCTGAGGTATAAAAAATCTCATTTAATAAGTGTAGGGATTCTTCTGTTATCATAATATATTAACTTTCTCCAAATTTCTTTCTAATATTTTTTCAATTATATTAATAATTAAGATTAACACTAATATAGTTAAATTTACCCAATTATACTTAATTAATTCTAAAGGAAAATAAAAAATGTCATCTAGTTTTGTCAGTAATGTAAAATTGAAATCAAGTTCAAAATTAAAAATTATATCAAAAACTGTTTTGAAGTTTAAAAAGAATAAAAATCCAATTAATTTTTTTAGATAAAAAGATAAATTCTTAATCTTTTTAAAAAATATTACACTAAGAATTATTAAAACTAGTGGAATAGATAAAATGATGTAAGAGTAGGTAAAATTCAAAAGTATTTTAACCATAAAGAGACCAACTAATCCCCATATTGGTGTAAAACGAAATCTTTTTACAAAATAAATTAAAACTTCAAAACCAATTAAGATCAAGATCTGAAACAAACTATTGTCAAAAGTGAGAAAGCTAACAATATAGGAAAATAGTATTAATCCTAAAAATAAACTAGATATAGTTGAACACCAAGTAAAATCCAAAAAAAGGAAAATTGCTAAAACATAAAAAAGAATTATTCCTAGACTGTAAATAGGGGGTATTTGTAGCAAAAGTCCAATTTCTTTTGGAGCAATCCTATAAGTTAAAAATATAATAAGGGCTAGTTCAACTAAAGAAAAAATTATTTTAACCCTATTTCTAGTAGAAACAAAAGCTTCATTCTCTTTATGATAATCTTCTCTAATTTCTTTTATTTCCTTTGAAATCTTGTTAATATTATAATCATTGTTAGAAATCTCAGAGTAAATATTCCTCTGAGTTTGTTTGAGACGGTTTATTTCATTTAATCCCTTTTGTTTAATATTATAAATTAAAAACTCATTCATTTTTTATTCTATACCTTCATTGCTTGATTAGTAAGAAAAAATGATTCGAACAACTTCTTTGTTATAGGGATCTTCTTTATAAACTACCGGTGTCATTCCTTCATAACCATGCCATATAAGAGTTGTGAACCTCTTTAATCTTGGATCTCGGGCGGGCATTGTTACCATATTAGGGTTATAACCAAAATTGGCTTGTATTTCGAAATCATAGTGAATATTCATAATATAACATCCTTGAAAGGTATTAACAGATTTGTTACAACATTTTATTGTTTATTGAATTATTTTAAAAAGTTTTATCTGGTTTTTCAAGTAAAAAAGAAATTATTTTTTTTTAGCCTGATTTCGTTTGTTTTTTCTACTTTTGGTGTTACATTTAGTTAGTACCAACTAAGGTACAAGTGTTTATATTAAACGTAAGGAGATAAAAAATGGATAAAAAAGTAATAGCTTTATTAAATCAACAAGTTAACAAAGAATTTTTTTCAGCTTATTTATATTTAAGCTTTGCAAATTATTTTGAAAATCGTGGCTTAAGTGGTTTTGCCAATTGGTATTTAATTCAAGCCCAAGAAGAAAGAGACCATGCAATGTTATTTGTTAAATTCTTACAAAATAATGACGAATCATTAATATACGAAGCAATAGAAAAACCTGCAAGTACCTGGGAAAATGAAATGGAGGTTCTAAAAGCAGGTTTAGCTCATGAAAAATTTATTACAGATTCAATTAATAAAATTTATGCAACAGCTCTGGATTTAAAAGATTTTAGAACCACTCAATTTTTAGATTGGTTTATTAAAGAACAAGGTGAAGAAGAAACAAATGCAAATGAACTAATTCAACAAGCGGAATTAATTGGTAAAAGTGGTAATGGTTTGTATATGCTTGATCAAAAATTAGCACTTCGTGTTTATGCAGCTCCATCATTAGTCCTTTAATTTGGGAAAATATAAATAGAACCTAATACGTGGGATTTCATTCTTTAATGGAGTTTCACGTTTTTTATTAGAAAAAAATAATTCTTGACCTTTCCCTTGGGGGAGGCTTTACCATTGGTTTAACATGCATTATGAGGAGAGAATAATGACAATAGCTAAAGCAGCAGAAACTTTGAACCCAACCAAAAAGCAATTCGATACTATGAAGAGGTAGCATTAATAGAACCAAAAATTTTAGACAATGGATATCGAGACTACGCAGATGAAGAGATTAGAAAACTAGTTATAATTAAGACTCTGAGAAAATTATTTTTTTCAATTGATGAAATTAAACTTTGTTTAGAAAATAATAAAAATTTATTAAAATGTTTTAAAGCAAAATCCAATCAATTACAGGAAGATAATCATCAGATGTCTAATGTAATGGAAATTGTAAATAATTTTATTGTTAAAGAGGGTTCTCTCAAGGATTTGCCAGAATTCCAAACTGAAGTTGAAAAAGTAGGAAACCAACGACCTAAACAATTGAGATGGCAAATAAAACAAGTTTTTCCCGGAGATTTTGGGGAAATTATAGCTTCAACCTATGGCCAATTTTTCGATGAAGAGCTTATTTAACTAGAACAAAAGGAGGCTTGGCAAGCTCTAATTTTTGAATTGGATGATGTTGAGTCTATCAAAGTTCCTGAGGATCTTCTTTTATGGGCAAGAAAAAAATGTGAGACTGAAAGTACAAAGAATAACTTTTTAAGGCTGAAAGAAGAATATAGTCAAAGTTATGACGATTTTAATGACGAGAAAAAAAAGAAGGTTAAATCTTATCTTGAAAAAGAAGAAAAATCTTATTCAAATCAAGATTTATGCATGATAATCCTGAATTAATTGAAAAATTGAAGCAGAGCTAAACGGAAATTTACATATTAACAACTCTCATAAAAGATAAAAATAATTTATTAGTTTTAACGGGAACTAAAGCAAAGTA
>JAQVLH010000165.1 GCA_028704265.1 Candidatus Nanoarchaeia archaeon | reverse complement strand
CAGTCCAAGGAGTGAATGCAAGCATTGAAGCAATTGCAGGTATTGAAGCCCCATTCTTCCTTAAAGAAACGATTAAAGGAATTACTTCAAAAGACAGACTGCTTATAATAAAACCGCAAATTGAGGCTTTAATCAATGTTAAAAAATCTTTTTTAGCAAAATTTGAAAATATTGCTTTTTTTGGAATAAAAAATTCCATTAATATATTAATAGTTAAACCTACAAGTATTGGCGCCCAAATATGACTCAAAATTGAAACAATATTTGATAAATAATTTGACAATAGCATATTTTTTATTAATTAAAGCTGAATTAAAAAACTTATCAAAATTAAAAAAATGGGGCCGCAGGGATTTGAACCCCGATTTGCTGGTTTCTTCAACGGCACGACTAGGCGCCTCAGCGCTCCAAAATAGTGTTTCTGGAGCCAGCTGCTCTGCCAAGTTAAACTACAGCCCCGACTTTATGATTAATAATATAAAATCTTGTTTTTATAAAATTAATCAATAAAAAAAAAGTAAATTTTTATTTAGATTGCAAGCTTAATTATAAAAAAAAAACCTATTAATTCCTACATAAAAACATTAATAAAAAAGGAAGTTAATTATAAAATACTAATATGGAAATGAATATTATTGAAAAGAAATGGCAGGATAAATGGGAAAAATATAAAGTATTCAAAGCAGATGTTGATTCTAATAAAAAAAAATTTTACTGCCTAGAAATGTTTCCATACCCTTCAGGAAAATTGCACATGGGGCATTTGAGAAATTATAGTATTGTTGACAGTATTGCAAGATTCAAAAGAATGAAAGGATTGAATGTAATGTACCCTGTTGGTTTTGATGCTTTTGGATTGCCTGCTGAAAACGCAGCAATTAAAAATAATATTCACCCCAGAGAGTGGACTTTTAAAAGCATTAAAGAAATGAGCGAACAGCTAAAAAGCATTGGATTTAGTTATGATTGGGATAGATTAACAATAACTTGCATTCCAGAATATTACAAATGGAATCAGTGGATATTTCTAAAAATGTATGAAAACGGATTAATTTACAGAAAAAAAGCTTCAGTTAATTGGTGCCCTGGATGCAGTACAGTATTAGCTAATGAACAGGTTGAAAATGGAAAATGCTGGAGATGCAAATCAGAAGTTGCACAAGAAATGCTTGAACAATGGTTTATAAAAATAACTGCTTACGCTGATGAATTATTAAATGATTTAGATAAATTAAAAGGAAAATGGCCTGAAAAAGTATTAATGATGCAAAAAAATTGGATTGGAAAAAGCCAAGGAACAACGATTAATTTTAAAGTTGATAAAAGCAATGAAATCGTTAGCGTTTTTACAACAAGACCTGACACAATATTTGGAGTGACTTATTTAGTCATGGCTCCTGAACATGAATTAATTACTAAATGGGTTAAAGGAACAGAGTATGAAAAAAAAGTTAATGATTTCGCATTAGAAACTAAAAAGAAAAGCACGCTTGAAAGGGAATCATTATTAAAAGATAAGAATGGAATCTTTATTGGAAAATATGTAATTAATCCTGTTAATGGAGAAAAATGCCCAATTTATATTGCGGATTATGTTGTTATGAGTTACGGAACTGGAGCAGTTATGGCTGTGCCAACCCATGATCAGAGAGATTTCGAATTTGCAAAAAAATATGATTTACCATTAAAAATTGTAATAATGCCAAAAAATAAAAAATTGGATATTAAATCAATGAAAGAAGCTTATACTGAACAAGGAACTCTTGTAAATTCTGAAGATTTTAATGAAATAGATAATGAAGAAGCTAAGGATAAAATTTCTGCATGGCTTAAAAAAAAAGGCTGGGGAGAAGTAACTGTTCAGTACAAACTTAGGGATTGGCTTATTTCTAGGCAGAGATATTGGGGCACCCCTATTCCTATGATTTGGTGCGAAAAGTGCGGAATGGTTCCTGTGCCTGAAAAAGATTTGCCAGTAATTTTGCCTGATGATATTAAATTCGGAGAAGGAAACCCATTAACAACTAGTGAATCTTTCAAAAATGTTAAATGCCCTAAATGCAAAGAAAAAGCAAGAAGAGAAGTTGAAACATTAGATACTTTTTTTGATTCATCATGGTATTACTTAAGGTATTGTGATTCTAAAAACAATAATGAAATATTTAATAAAAAAAGCGTAAAATATTGGATGCCTATTGACCAATATGTTGGAGGAATAGAGCATGCAATACTTCATTTATTATACGCTAGATTTTTTACTAAATTTTTAAGAGATTTAGAACTTTTGAATTTTGATGAACCATTCCAAAGATTACTCAGCCAAGGAATGGTGCTAAAAGATGGAACTAAAATGTCTAAAAGTATTGGAAACATTGTTGAGCCTAAAGAGATTACTTCAAAATATGGCGCTGATACTGCAAGATTGTTTATATTGTCAGCTGCTTTACCTGAAAAAGAAATGGAATGGAATGACAAAGGAGTAAACTCTAATTATAAAATTATTCAAAAAATATTAGCAACTTCAATTAAAGTAAAAAATACTGATGCATTTAAAATTAAAACAAAACGGGATGAATTTTTAATTAGTAAACTTAATTTTGCAATTAAAGAATGCGAAATTAATCTTGAAAATTATGAATTTAATTTTGCAATAACTAGAATAGTTAGTTTATTGAATTATATGTCAAAATTTGAGGATGAAATTACTAAAGAAGTGTTTGATTATTCATTTAAAAGATGTATAATAATGCTTGCTCCTTTTATTCCTCATTCTTGCGAAGAAATTTGGGAAAGATTAGGCAATAAATCATTTATTTCATTAGAAAAATGGCCAATTTTTGATGAATCAAAAATTGATTTAAAGATTGAAAATATGGAAAAAATGACTGATAATTTAATAAAAGATATTCATGACATTATTGAACTTACTAAAAAAATTCCTAAAAAAATTAAAATTTTTGTAAGCAATGAATGGAAATATTCTTTATGTAATTTA
>JAQVLH010000164.1 GCA_028704265.1 Candidatus Nanoarchaeia archaeon | reverse complement strand
GAATTGAAGGTATTGCTAATCCTAAATTATTGATTCAAAAAGCTATGAATGATTCCAAAATTAAAATGCATGGCAAAGAAGCAATTAATATTATTGGAGCAATAACTAAAGACATGTCTAAATTAGCTGAAGTTAGCATTACTCAAAATGAAGAAATTAAATTATTTGAGCTTAATAAAAAATATATTGAAAAAGAATTTGATGCAAAAATCAAAATAATAAACGCTGATGAATCATCAGAAAATAAAGCTAAATCAGCATTGCCAGGAAAGCCTGGAATATTTATTGAGTAATATTTTATTTCAATTGATTTACATTTTTGTTTCTTGTAAGAATTGTCATTTGTTCAATAGCAATGCTGTTTAATTTTTTCTATCCCTTGCTTTGATGTAATACTAAAACTATTTAGCCCGGCTTTTTCCTTAAACCTGTCGAATTCGATGGAATTAAAATTATAATTATTAATTTTTTCTGTAACCAAAAATTTTATTGTAATTCTCATGATTAATTATATTAAGAATAAAACATATTATTTCAATTTGGTCTCCTTTAATTGTATAAAGCATTCTCCAAAATCCTGTAAGTTCAACTCTCCATAAATTTTTTACTTCATAGCATTTTGGAATTTTGTTCTTTTCAATATTATTTCAATAAAAAGGATTATTTTTTATTAATTCAATTTTTTGCTTTATTGATTTTAAAAGCTGGATTTCTTCGCTGTTTTCTTTTCCTGCCTTACTTTGCATTCCGACAATTTCATTTAATGTTTCATATTCTTTTTTTGCATTATCTAATAATATTATTCTTACTGGTTTTTTCATAATTCTAATCCTTTGCCTATAAGCTTGTTTAATTCTTTTCTCTCTTCAAAAATCCATAAAATGCCTTTTACTCCTATTATTATTTTTGAGCTTATTTGCAAATAATCAATTATTACCTTTAATGTCTGGTGCATTACTTTTTTAGGCAATGCTCTTTTTAATTCTGCAAAAGTCATTACTTGCCCGGCTTGTTTTAAGACTGTTTCCACCATTAAAACAGTTTCAAGCGTTGGCGAATGAATTGCTTTAATTATTTGAATTTCGTTCATAATTATATATAATTGATATATACTTATATATAAATGTTATTATTAATAATTAATAAACTGCTTTAATAATAACTTAATGATAATCCTTCCCCTAATTATTTAACTTAATTTTTTAGTTGTAAAAATAAATTAAAGAAATAATTAAATAATTTTTATTCTACTTTCTTAAGACTTATTCCTTTCTTTTTAATGAATGTGAAAAAACCTGCTACCCTATTCCTGATTTTTTTGCTTGCAAAATCAGCTTTTGTCTTTAAAGAAGCTTTATTTTCTTCAAAAGTCTTTGCTGCTGCATCAGGATACTTTTCAAGTATTTGCCTAGCATTTCTCTTAATGAAAGTGTTTCTAACTCTACCCATAGATATTAATAATTAAAAGAGGATTTTAAAAGCTTTGCGATTAAAAATTATTTAAGCTTTATTATATAATTTTGAGACATTAATTCAGAAAGCAATTTATCAGTTGGCTTAAAACTTAATTCTTCTTCACCAAAATTTATAAACCCGTTTTTTTCTGATTCTTCAAGCATTGATTCAATTCCTATATTTGAATTAAGAGCTGCTTCTTCATTATGCCACAAACTATTGGGGAGCAAAACATATTGAGTTAGCACTTTACAAATATCTTTCTTTAGTGTATATAATTCATTTAATTCTATTTTATATTTTTTTTTAATATTAAGACTTGGAAATGGGCTATAATCCATTTTTTTATTAATTGCTGATTGAAGCATTATAGCAGCCAAATATTGAACAGAAGGATTTGGTATTTTATTAAAATCAGAAAAAATTAATGGATTTTCTGAAGTAACTAATAATGAATAATTATCCCCCATAAAAGATTTTTATCACAAAATTCTATTTAAAAATTTATTGAATTGTAAATACTTTTTTATCTTTTAATACTTCAATAGCCCTTAACAATTTTTCTCTTGATTCTGAATAAATAACCATTAATGTTTCATTTTCATTAATTAAATCAGATAATTTAAATTTAACAAAAATTCCTGCACCTTTATTATAAGGTGCGCCTGCAGCCCTTGCAATATCCGCAATTGCTTTATTATTAATCATAGTAATTATTCCTTTGCAGTTTGATTTAACTTCATAAATAAATTTTCCAATATTAATATCTGAAATTTTAATGTTAGGATTTCCTCCTTGAGCTTTTATTATTTTTTTAAAATGCTCATAAGCTTCACCTGAATCTAAAATTTTTGTTGCTAATTCCATGCCTTTGCCTTTTTTTGATTTCCCACTCATTTCAAAAATCTTGGCAGCAAATATTAAGCTTTTTTCTCTTAAATCTCTTGGCTGATTAGAATCATTAGTCAATACTTTCAAAACATCAATTGCTTCTAATGCTGGACCTACTCCGTTGCCGCAGGGCTGCGAACCATTAGATTCAATGCATTCAATTTTTACTCCTAATCTTTTTCCTAAATTAACAAATAATTCTGTAAAATGCTCTGATTTTTCATGAGTTGGCAATTTAGTTCCCGGACCCATAGGCAAATCAATAACTATGTGATTCGAGCCTACGCTAATTTTTTTTGCTAAAATACTTGCAAGCATTTGGCCTTCTGCATCAATGCTTAATGGTTTTTCAACCTTGATAATTTTATCATCAGCTGGAGCTAAATTAAAACTTCCTCCCCAAACCATGCAGCCGTTGTATTTATCAACTATTGATTTAATTTTTTCTTTCGAAAGAGTAACGGGGCATAATACTTCAACAGTATCAGCTGTGCCTGAAGGGCTAGTTATTGCTCTTGATGAAGTTTTTGGAATCTTTATTCCTTGGCTTGCAACTATTGGAATAATAATCATTGTTGTTCTGTTACCTGGCACTCCTCCAATACTATGCTTGTCAAAAACTGGACCTTTGCCGAAATCTAATACTTCTCCT
>JAQVLH010000163.1 GCA_028704265.1 Candidatus Nanoarchaeia archaeon | reverse complement strand
TTTTTAACTATGCTGCAAGCATTGGAAGAAAAATAGGAAGGCAGATTAACAATCTTGATCCATTGCTTGACGCTCATTGACAACAGGGGACAGGATTAATGCAACATTATTTCCAATAAGCTCTTTTGGTAACACTATAACCATAAGGAAGTTCAGAAGGGACCCATGGACTGCAGCTGAACTGATTGAAAACAAGACTATTTCTCTTAGAATGATGTCAATCCTGTGGCTTGCAGTGCAATACGAGATGAGCATAATATTTAGCGGAGGAACAGGAAGCGGAAAAACCACTCTAATGAATGCAGTGATGTCACTGCTTCCTGCTAATCAGAGAATAATCAGCATTGAGGACACCAGGGAGATAAACCTTCCAGAATACCTTCACTGGGTGCCTTTGACAACAAGGGAGGCTAATAATGAAGGGAAAGGAGAGATAAAAATGCTTGACTTATTGGTCAACAGCTTAAGGATGAGGCCTGATTATATAATCGTCGGTGAAATCAGAAGAGGGCCTGAAGCTGAAGTGCTTTTTGAAGCCTTGCACACAGGTCATACAGTTTATTCCACAGTTCATGCAGACACTGCAGTTCAGACAATAAAAAGATTAACCAATGAGCCTATCAATATTCCAAACAGCATGATAGAATCGTTGCCATTGATAGTTGTAATGTTTAGGCACAGGAAAAAAAGAATCAGAAGAGTCTTAGAGATTAGCGAGGTTTATTCAACACTCACAGGGTCTGAAGAGGAAGTAACCGCTAACACGATGTTCAAGTGGAATGCAAGAAGCGACTCTTTTGAAGACATTAACCAGAGCATAAGATTCTTTGAGGAGCTTAAAATGCACACAGGAATGAATGAAAAAGAATTGGAAGAAGACCTGAAGGAAAAAGAAAAAGTGCTTGATTACATGGTTAAAAAGAAAATCTTCGGAGTCAACAGTGTTGGGGACATAGTGAACGAATACTACCTAAGAAAGGATGAATTGCTTAAAAAAATAAGGGATAATAAATGATAATATATGAAAACAAAAAGCTGCCTGGAATGCTTTTTTTGCTAAAGCCTATTTCTTCAGCAATCTCATTATTTTTGCCCAATCTAAAAAGCGAGATAGCTCAATCAAATCTTAATGCAAAAAAAGAAGACTTCATATCAATTTCGCTATTCATGGCATTGCTTAATTCAGTAATGGTTTTTTTTTTAATTGAAATAATATTTAATGATTTAGGCCAAGCAATTAACCAAAACACTTTAATATCAATGATATTAGCATTGGTTACCTTAATTTTTTCATTATTTTCAAACCTTAACTACCCAAAGCTTATAGTGCTAAAGAAGGTTAAAAGCACTGACAACGCGTTATTGTTTGCTCTAAGGCATGTGCTTATTAAAATAAGGTCAGGAATACCTTTCTTTGACGCTTTGGTAAGCATTTCTTATAATAATTACGGCCAAGTATCTGTGGAATTCAGGAAAGTTATAAAAGATATACAGGCAGGAACCTCTGAAGTTGAAGCTCTTGAAAAAGTAAGCATGACAAATTCCAGCTTTTTTTTCAGAAAATTCATATGGCAAGTGACCAACAGCTTAAGGGCTGGAACTGACATTGAAACAGCATTGACAGTGATAGTGAAAAATTTGCAGGAAGACAGGTACATTAAAATCAAGGAGTTTGGAAATAAATTAAGCCCAATAGCTTTAATGTATATAATTTTTACAGTAATCTTTCCAACAATAATACTTACAATTTTTTCAATAACCAGCTTCTTTTTTGAAATAAATGTAGGGGTTTCAATGTTTTTTATAGTGCCTGCAGTGCTGACACTTTTCAACTTTTTCTTTATGAGTGTGATAAACTCTAGCATGCCACCATTAAGCGAGGATTACTGAATACTATGAAACCGTCAAAAGTTATGTACAAAAGAATACAGAACATGCTTCCAAAATCTTACTCTGGGCATATCAAAAAAATGATGGTTTATTCAGGATTAAAGATTAACTATCAAGAATGGATTGGTTTCTTTTTTCTTTACTCTATAGGATTGGCGTTCACTATAGGATTTGTTTTGTATGTTGTATATTATAGCTATATGATAAGCTTGATTGCTGCTGCAGCAACATTTATTTTAATGCATTTATTATCCGAATTATTGCTTTCATTATCTGCTTATTCAAGGACGCAGTTCATCGAATTAGTTTTGCCTGAATTCCTGTCATTGCTTGCATCCAACATAAAAAGCGGACTAACCATTGACCAAGCATTTCTTATGTCAATAAGGGATGAGTTCGGCGGATTCAAGGATGATATCTCTGAAGCTTCAAAAGATACCTTAATGGGAAAAAGCTTCGGTGAGGCAATGCTTTCAATGAATTCTAAAATGAACTCAAGGCTTTTTTACAAAACAACTAATCTGATAGTTGAAGGAATCAACAGCGGAGGAAACTTGTCAAGCCTGCTAGACAACGTTGTTGAAGACTTAAGGGAGATGCAGCTTCTTCAAAGAGAAATAAAAGCAGGAGTTACAATGTATGCATTAATACTCATAATCTCAACATGCATAGGCGCTCCAGCATTATTTGGAGTGGCACTGTATGAAATTGAGACATTGCAGTCATTTGTCAGTGTCATACCTAGCGGAAGCGCAAACATTTACACTGAAACTAACCTTGGAGTAAACCCTAACCCTGTTGACATAAACATGCTTTTAATAATTGTTATAATTTCGCTAGTAATTAACAATGTTTTTGGCTCATTAATGATAGGGTTGCTTCAAAGCGAGAAGGCAAAAGCTGGAGTGAGATATATCCCAATATTTATTTCAATAAGCATGGCAGTATTTTTTGGAATAAATTTCTTGGTTAAATTATTCTTTCCTATTTTTTAAAAATCTTTATAAATTAGCAAATAGTTTTCTAAAATATGACAACAAAGAAAGCACAAAGTGCATTAGAATACCTAATGACTTACGGATGGGCTATCTTAATAATTGTTATAGTTGGA
>JAQVLH010000162.1 GCA_028704265.1 Candidatus Nanoarchaeia archaeon | reverse complement strand
TAAAGCAATTTCTTTTATTTGAGACTTTATGCCTTCTTCATCAATTTTTAGCGAAGTATTGTCTAATAATACAATTATATCCAAATCACTGGATTTGTCATATTTTCCAGTTAATCTGCTTCCAATTATACATACGCTTATTAAATTTTCATATTTTAATAATAGTTTTTCAATAAACAAATCAACAATTTCAAGCATTATAATAAAAGTTAAAGTAATTTTATTTAAAAATCTTTACAAAAGATTTAAAATAAGAATAATTCCTAATAATTTCATGAGTAATTTGCTAAAAATCTGTCAATTATATGATGCAGGTTTTGGAAATAATAATCAATCTATAGATTATAATTTTACTCATTTATTTTTATATAGAAGTGAAAAATCTAAGGCTCAGCAAAATAATCAAAATTTTAATGAAAGCGAGTTTAATGAAAGCTATTGCAAAGCTTTGAACATTGAGCCTAAATTTTTGGAAGAGCTTGGAAGTAATTGCAGTAATCTTTTTCAACAATATTCTAACGCTTTGGGAATTTATGAGATTTCAAATATTAAAGAATCCTTAAATAATTATAAAACTGCCCAAAAAAAATTTAAAAAATTAATAAATTATGTAGGTTTTACAAAAAATAATAATAAGATTATTTATGATTTAAGTTTAGAATCATTGCTCTCAAATGATGATAATAAATTTACTAAAACTAAATCAGCAATTAATGAATATAAAACAGTTTCTCAAAATTTTTTAAAAGATGCTATTAAAAAATATTCAAATACTTATGACAATTTAACTTTTAATGATTTTAAACAAAAAGGTGTTAGTGATGAACTTGCAATGCAAAAATATGCCCAGCACATTTCATCAGTTTTTTCAGCATCAAAACAGGCAGAGAAAGAGAATAAAAAAGACGTATTAGGTCTTAAAAAGGACTTTAAATCAATAAAGAAATTAATGAATGCTTATGAGCAAAAAAAAATTAAGCTTAATTTAAACATTTCTAAAAGATTATATGCTGCAGGTAATTCTGTTGCTCAAGTTGATGATATTTTAGGAAAAGGCTATGCTAATAAAAAGCGTTGGAATGAAAATTTAACTCCTATTTTTGAAGATATTTTACAAAGCATATTTACAGAAAAACCTAAAAAAAAATAATTTATATTTAATTTATCCTAATTAAATATTTAATAAATAGCTTTAAAAAATTGTCACCAATGAGTAATAAAAACATTTTTAAATAGATTTTATTCAATAATTAAGTATGAGTATTAAATGCCCAGTATGCCCTGCAGAATTATCTGATTTACTTGTAGAGCAAAAAGGAATAGCTCCAACTAATAATAATATTAATAATTATCTTTTACCTCTTGCTAATTTATCTTTATTTTCTGATAAAGGAAAAATGTTATATCAATTTGATGAACAGGGAGGGATTAAAGATTTAGATTATAAAGCTATTTATACTAAAACTCCAGGATTAAAAAGTTATAAATCAGATAAAACCTTGGATGAAACTGCAACTAAAGATTATATTAATAAATTATTTATTAAAACTTCTGAATTCTTTGACGATTTAAGATGGGTTAAAGAATTAGGAAGTTATTCCAGAATACAAATAGGTGATATGGGAACAACTGAAAATATAGCAGTTAAAAATAAAGGATTATTAATGCAGTGCAGAAATGTTTCAGACCTTTATAAAATGTTTACTCCATATTTTAATAATGCTTTAAATATTATAGGCAATAAAAAAATGTTACCCTCTCATTATACTGCAATGATGGAAAAAATAAATAATAAGGATATTTCATGGATTAATGATTTATTATCTCTCTCTGAATTAAAATCTAAACCTATGGAAAACAAGTATGATTTTAATAATTATTTAACTAAAGTATTAATGAAAACTTTTAATTTTTTGGATGATTATAGCAAATATGAATACAGCAAGGATTCATTATTTCCTAATAGATTAACAAAATCTTTAGTGCATACTGCGTATACTGGAATTCCTGAAAAAACAATTTACGAATTAGGAACAAAGGATATAAAAAAATTCTTAACTCCAGAAAAAAAAGCTTAAATTTTTTTCTTTAATCTTTTTTCCATTTCTTTATTGAATAAATTAGCCTTATTTAATAAAATATCATATTCTTTTCCTGATAATTCGTTAACTTTTCTATATTCAATATCTTTGAATAATTTTTGTATATCAGAAAAAATATTAATTAACTCCTCATTAACTTTTATTCCTCTTAATAGTTCCGCAATTTTTGAAGGGCTTGGAGCAACCTGACCGTAACTCATTAAAACTGCCTGAGAAGCATCAAGCATTGCTAAATATAATTCTTGCGCACTGCTTAATAAATTAATTCTGCTTCTAAGCATATGATGCGAAACCCTTGTTGCGCAATTAAAAATTGCTTCAGGAGTAGGTTTTAAATCGCCTTTTAATAATAAAATTTTTAACGGATTAAAAAAACCGGTATCAATAATGCTGATTCCATCTCTTAATACATTTAAAATAACTGGCTCTGAATTTATTAAATTCTGAAAAAATACTGTTAAAGTTACTACATTAAGATGAATCCTATTGCTAACTCTTTTTGCAACTTCATTAACTTTTGAATTAAAATAAACTTTAAACTCATCATCACTTATAACTTCAGAATCATTAAAAACTAATAATAAATCAATGTCGCCTTTTTTTTTATCATTTCTTGAACTGCTTCCAAAATAAATAATGCTTTTAATAATTGATCTAAATTCAGGATAAACTTCTTCGCAAAATTTTGAAGCAATTAAATAATCATCCTCTCTTCTAATATCAGAATCTTGTTCTTTTTTTGCCATTGTAATA
Organism: Candidatus Nanoarchaeia archaeon; assembly: GCA_028704265.1. Taxonomy (GTDB): domain Archaea; phylum Nanobdellota; class Nanobdellia; order Tiddalikarchaeales; family Tiddalikarchaeaceae; genus JAQTTT01. The sequence goes on along the minus strand of JAQVLH010000162.1, from coordinate 147 downwards.
ATCACTTATTCGTTATTTATTAATTTGTTGGAGTTCCGCTGAAACTGTCTCTTTTTTCTGAAGAGCCTCCTCCAAAAGTGGTTTGCATTCCAGCAAAAGGCCCGCCCCAATTACTCCAAGCAAAGTCCGGAACTTTATGCCCATAAC
>JAQVLH010000161.1 GCA_028704265.1 Candidatus Nanoarchaeia archaeon | reverse complement strand
AAAAAATTAATAGAAAAAAACTTGGTTTAGAAGAAGATAATTTTTATATAATTGGAGTGGGTAGACTAGTAAAAAGAAAAGGATTTGATTTTTTTATTAAATCAATAGCTGAAATTAAAGATGAAAGGGTTCATGGATTAATTATTGGTAATGGTCCTGAAAAAGAGAATTTGCTGAATTTAGTAAAAGAATTTGGTATTCAAAATAGAATTCATTTATTAGGGCAGGTAACTGAAGAAAAAAAATTCCAGTATTTAGATAATTCCGATTTATATTTTTTGAGTTCCATCCATGAAGGGTTTGGGATAGTCTTACAAGAAGCAATGCAAGTTGGTTTACCAATAATATCTACTGATAATGGGGGTCAAACAGATTTTGTTAAAAATGGTGAAAATGGATACTTGATAAAGTTTGGAAATGTTAATAATTTTATTGAATGTTTTGATAAACTAACTCAAAATATTAAGTTAAAAAAAGGTATTTCCTTATTTAACAAAAAAGAAGTTAAAAAATTTGAGGCCAAAAATATTTGCAAAAACTATATAGGGGTGTTAAAGTGAAAAAATATTTTGAATATGAGTTTAATGATAATATTAGGAATAATTTGCTTAATTTTTATGAGGACGCTAGTATTGATCAACATGGGGTTGACAATGCAGCTAAGTCAGCTCTAAAACTTGAAAGAATAAGTGAGTTGATTTCTTTTTCAAAAAGGGATGTTGTTTTGGATGTTGGTTGTTCAAGAGGATTTCTGCTTGATCGAATTTCACCTTTAATAAAAAAAGGGGTTGGGATAGACATTAGTAAAAATATAATTGAATTAAATTTAAAATCAAACAAAAAAGATTTTAAAAAAAATTGGTTTAAATCCTATGAGTCAAGAATTCAAAAATTTTGATTCAGAAAGTCTTAGAGTAAGTTCTTTGATTATTTTATGTAAAAAAATATAATTAATTTTTATGCAAAAGGTTAAATCATGAAAATAATGCTTATATTCCCAAAAGATTCAGAAGCTCTTTTTAATGATAAATCAAATAAAACTTTTGGTGGGGCAAGTGTCCAAATGTTTTTAATTGCAAAAGAATTAGCAAAAGATTCTTCATTAAAAATTTATTCTGCAATTTTAGATTATCCTAAAATATGTTCTTCAAAAAAAAATAAATTTAATATAGTTAAAGTTCATAAGGTAAAATCAAATATTATTGAAAAAATTGAAGGGTATTTATTTTGGATAAATAAAATAAAGCCTGATATTGTTATTCAACATGGTTTATCTCAATTTACTCCTTTTTTAGCATTATACTGTAAGATGATTAATGTAAAATTTGTTTATATGTTTGCTAGTGATGTTGAGGTTGAAGGTAAACTTCAATCAGACAGAAAACCTTGTGTTTTTTTTCCATTATTAGTTAAACATGCTTTTTTATTAGTTACTCAAAATAAGCATCAAAAAAAATATTTGTGGAAAAAATTCAAGAAAAAAACTAGACTTATTTATAATGGTTTTGAAATAAAGAATTTTTCAAAGAAAAAAAAAGATTATGTTTTATGGGTTTCAAGATGTGAAAAATTAAAAAGGCCCGAATTATTTATTGACATAGCTCGAATGAATCCAAAAATTGGGTTTGTTATGATTTGTCCTAAAACAAAAGATATTGCTTTTTTTAATAAAATAAAATCAATTTCTAAAAGAGTTAAAAATTTAAAATTTATTGAATTTGCGCCATTTGATAAGATTAATTCATATTTTGCAAAAGCTAAATTTTTTATTAACACTTCAGAATATGAAGGTTTTCCCCAAACATTTATTCAAGCTACAATGAATTCAACACCAATTTTAAGTTTAAATATTAATCCTGATGATTTTATAATTAAATATAACTGTGGTTTTTATTGTAACAATGATTTTAACCTAATGATAGAAAACATGCATAACCTAATAAAAAATGAAAATTTATTAAGAAAAATATCTAAGAATGCGCATACTTATGCAAAAAATAATCATGATATTAAAAAAACGGTTAAAATTTTATTAGGGGAATTAAATGGGTAATATTTTAATTTTAATAAATTCATCCGGATTAGGGGGCGCAGAGACAGTAGTCTTAGAAATACTGAAAAAAACTAAAAATAGTTGTTTTTGCCTAAAAAAAGACAAGATAGATAGATTTTCAAAATTTTCAAAAAAAATTTATTTTGGAACTAAGAAAAACTGGTATAAATTAAATCCATTCATTTTGTTAAAACTTATAAAATGCATTAAAAAAAATAAGATCACCACAATACATGTACATTTAGCAAATTCATTAATATATGCACTAATATTAAAAAAGCTAATTCCTTCAATAAAAATAATCTACCATGAGCATGGAGAGATATTTTATAATTTTAGATTAAGGTTGCTTTTAGCATTATTTAATAAAGAAATTAACCTGATTATCGCAGTATCAAAAACAACAAAAAAAGAGTTATTAAAAAAAAGCAAATTGCCGAGCAGAAAAATAAAAGTATTATATAACTTTGTGAATTTATCTAAATTTAATCCAAAAAAAATTAAAAAAATAAGAAAAAAATTAAATTTATCCACAAATAAATTACGAATTGGATTTTCAGGAAGATTAACCAAAATAAAAGGATGTGAATATCTAATTAGAGCCCTAAGCAAATTGAATTTTAATTACACTTGCTTAATTGCAGGCGACGGAGAGTTAAAAAAAGATCTTAAGAAGTTAGCTAAATCTAAAAAGATTCAAGACAAAATACTTTTTTTAGGATATCAAAAAAATATGATCAAGTTTTATTCATCAATAGATATTTTAGTAATTCCCTCTTTAAGTGAATCATTTGGAATGAGTCTTATCGAAGCACAAGCAAGCGGAGTTCCAATAATTGCATCAAATATCCCTGCATTTGAAGAATTAACTAAACCACTAAAAAGCGGAATTTTATTTAAAACAAGAGACTCAAATGATTTAGGATTAAAAATAAACTCTTATTATTACAACAAAAAATTACATTCTAGACTAATAGCTCAAGG
>JAQVLH010000160.1 GCA_028704265.1 Candidatus Nanoarchaeia archaeon | reverse complement strand
TCAAATAATTACGCAATGGATTTTAGTTTTAATCCCCATATTACTCTTGCAAGAAATCCAATAATGAGCAAAGATTCAATAATTAATTTTAAAGAAGAATCTTTTAAAGTGAATAGTTTTTGCTTAATGAAATCAGTTTTTGCACCAAAAGGAATGAAATATGAAATTGTGAAGGAGTTTAAATTAGAATAAATTATTATCTGGCTGGGGAAAAAAAATAAAAAAATAAAAAGAAATAATTTTAAAAAAAAAAGCATTTTTTATTTCTTTTTAGGAGCTGGTCCGCATTCATTGCATCCGCTGCAATCATGTTCGCATCCGCTTCCCATTTCTTGTTTTATATGCTGTTCTAATTGCGTTAAAATATCAACCAATACTTGGTAGACTATTGCCACATTTTCTTCAGATTGGACTACATCCACTACTTTTTTGAATACTTTTGTGTATTTTTCTTGCAATTCTTTCTCTTCATTTGATTCTTGCTTTTTTTCTTCTGTTTTTGCTGGTTTCTTTTCAGTTGCCATATTGAGACTGGCGTGATTTGAACACGCGACATCACGGTCTTCAGCCGTGCGCTCTCCCAGTCTGAGCTACAGTCTCATTATTAATATTAAATAATAGTAATTATAGGCTTTTTAAAAGTTTTTTATTTATTAAAAAATCATAAAATTTTAAAATAAATATTTAAATATGTTTTTAAAATATAAAAATATATTAATTTTATGTTAAAATTTTCAATGGTTTTGACTATTATTTTATTAATTATACTCTCCGGATGCACTATTTTTGAAGATAATGGAGTAATTAGATGCACAAACACAATTTCTTATTCTGAGTGGAGTGAATGTAATAATTTATTAAGAGAGCGAACAAAATCAACATATAGCTGTTTTAATGGCTCTTTATTAAATGAAAAAATTGAAATAGAAAGCTGCGAAATGCCATGTTTTGCTGATTGGCTTTGCAGTAATTGGAATGACTGCTCAAAGAATAATAATCAGTCAAGAATTTGCGTTGATTTTAATGAATGTAATAATGATACAAATAAACCTTCAATTATTCAATCATGTATTTTTTTAAATCCTTGTTCTAATATTTCAGATTCTAAATTAAAAAATGAATGCAATAGTTTAATTTATAGATCAACTAATTATTGCTATAATATGAATAATTCAGTTTCTGCTGAATCTTGTTTATTTTCTTATGCTTACCTTTATTCAGATTTAAATACTTGCGAATTAATTAATACTTCTTTGCCTAGAAATACTTGCAAAGCAGTAATTAGTTTAGATGAATCTTATTGCAATATTTTAGAACCTGCTAATAGAAGCGGATGCAATTATGAAATAGATTTAAGATATCAGCACTTAGCAGTTATTAATGCAGAACCTTCATTTTGCAACTATATTCAAAATTCTAATATACAATCTAATTGCAAAATTATTTCAAAAGAGTATGAAAATTTTAGAAGCGATATTAATGAATGCAAAAAATTTGCTTATGTTAATAATTCTTTAAATTACCAAACAAGCATAGCTTGTTATATTTATCATATTAAAAATTCAAATAACAGTATTTGCAACGAGGTTGATTATTTTATTAAAAAAGATTGCGAAAATGTTTTATTAAATAATTTATCTTTCTGCTATGATAAATCAGGAAATGAAAGGGATTGGTGCCTTGCAAACTTTGCCTATTACTATGATAATATTAATTTATGCAAAGATGCATCAAATGAAGATAATTGTTTATACACTATTGGATACTGGTTTAATGAGATTAATTATTGCTTAAGTATTAAAGATAGTTCTATAAAAAATGTTTGCATTAATTCATATGTTAATTATTGTGAAGAAAATATTAATAATTGCATTTCTATTAATTATTGCGACTTGCTAACTAATAGTGTTAGCAAGAACAATTGCATATTAAAAAAAGTTAAAAATGAAATTAAATTTATTAACAAAGTTTGGTAATAATTATATAATTAATTTATTAATTTCATCTTCATGCTTTTTTGCGGCCAAGTATCCAACTTGCATTATTTTTTTCGGATTAGCTGCTGAAAATATTGAATACTTACCAGTAGGCACTTCTATTTTGATATCAGCCAAGGATTGATCATGCCTTGCTAAACTGTCTTGCAGTATATAAAATGATTTTTTTGCAATGTCATCTATTAATATTTTTTCTTGCATCTGCGAATTTTCAAAATGAAGTAATGAAACGCTTATTATTTTTTTTGCGCCATTTTCTTTTAAAATTTTGGCAGGAACTATGTTTGTCATCCCTCCGTCTACTAATAATTTTTTACCTATAATTTCAGGACTGAACAATCCGGGAATGCTTATACTTGCGCTTACTGCATTAATCAGATTTCCTTTAGTAATATATTCAGGCATTCCGGAGTTTAAATCAGTGGCCACTGAGATAAATCTTGTTTCCAAATCCTCAATATTTCCGCTTAAATAATTGCCCATATAGGTTTTTATTTTATTCTTTGAGGATAATCCGTTTAGGGGAATTTTTAAATCAATTAATTGTCTTATATTCATGAATTTTTTTCCGGATTCAAAAATTTCGCTGCTTGAGTATCCTTTGCATGCCATTGCTCCTACTAATGCGCCTATGCTTGTTCCTGAAATTATGTTTGGCTTCAGTCCTTTTTCTTCAAAGAATTTTAAAACACCTAAATGTGCGAATCCCCTTAATCCTCCTCCTCCTAATGCAAGACCTATTTTCATATTGCCAAATTTTTATTCATAAACTTTTTCTCCCCATTTATCATACGCTTTTTTCAACGCGGGATGAGTTATTGAATACTCTTTTAATGATATTTTTTTCAGATACGCGTCAATACTTTCCCTTACAGCTTTAGCTCCTTCCCTTGTGCCGTCAGGGTGGCTGTGCATACCCCCTCCTACTTGAACAGCTATCTCTGTTCCTAGCAAATCAAAAACTGGCTTTAATATTCCTGGATGCAATCCACCGCTTGCTACACTAACCATTGGTTTAATATTTCCCCAATCTTGAGCAAGCATTA
>JAQVLH010000159.1 GCA_028704265.1 Candidatus Nanoarchaeia archaeon | reverse complement strand
AGTAAGAGATGTAAAGATTGAATTTACCTATCATGATGGTCGTTTCCCTCTCTTAAATTTGTACTATCAAAGAACAAAATACTGGAGTTTAGGTTTTAATATTTCTGGTTAATAAATAAAACAAATTATAAAAACAAAAATCTTATGGTAAGTAGCTTTATCATAAGATTTTTGTATCTAAAATAATTAGCTAATAGAATTTATTATAAATCGATTGTATTGTTTGACTATTTTTATCTATTTTGTTGATAGTTGAATCAAATTTGCTATTCATTGAACTATAATTTGATTCCATGTTTTTACTTAATGAGTTTAGATTGCAATCAATAGTACTTAAACCTGACCTCAGATCTGAAGAAAGGTTGCTAAGTTTAGCATCCATTTGTGAGAACCTTGAATCAACATCAGCCTTATAGTCATTTAAGGTTCTAAGAATTTTTTGCATGAAAAGAGATTGTTCCAATTTAAATTGGTTAAAAGTTTCAAGAAAAGTTTTTGTTAAATCATCAAAGCGGTAATTTACGATATCCATGTCAGAATAGGTATTTTTTATCAGAGTGTTCAATTTTCTAATGATATCATTGTCAGAACCGATGGTTTTTTCCAATAAATTTTTGCAGGGAATTATAACTTCAATAGCTTTTTTTTCCATATGAACTTCAATAAGCATTACTCCAATTAATAGACCTCTTCTAATTTTTTCTCCTTCATCGGTTATATTCATAAAAGAAAATAGAGTGTTACAAGTATATGATTTATCTGAAATATTTAAGGTAATTTGTTTATTGGATTTTGAAATGTTTCCTAATAAGAAATTACCATTTTCGTAATTTTTATCAAAATAATATAATCTTGTGCTTTGGAATAAAAAATAGAAAAAGTCTGAGTTCAAAGAATCTACATTGAATCTTTGATAATAAGAAAATCCAGCTAAATACATTTTAAGAGCAGCTTGATGAAAATTTTTCTGTTTTATATAAGAGCTTACACTATTAATTTTATTTAACCAAATATTATCATCTTGAATAAAGAAATCAATTTCGTCTATTCTATCTTCCAATTCATTAATTTTCTCTAGCTTTTCGTTTTTAATTTCTTGATATTTATCAAATTCTTCGTTAAGTTTTTTAATTTCTCGGCTTTTATTAAAATTTATTTTATAGTATTTATCTTCAAGACTTTCTTTAAAAAAAGCCAGCAGAATTTTGATACCTCTTAGCAAAAGTACTAATAAATAAATATTAATTAGATTCACCAAAATGCAATTTATTAACAAATATGTAAACGAAGGATTCCTATAAAAGGAACCAATAATTCCATGTAAAATTAAATAAATAATTTGAAAAATGTAAGAGAATTGAATTATTTCATAATTGTTGTCATATTCATCATAAATTTCAATTTTATCTAGAATAAAAATTACTACACATGAAATTATGGATATTTTTTCTGAAATATCAAAAATATTACTTAATAAATAAAGTGTTTCTTCTGTAATCATAATGAATTAATTTTCTCCATCTTTTTCTCTAGGATGAATTTGATTATATTAATCACTATGAGAAGAGTAAGCATAATTAAATTTAACCAATTGAAATTTATTAATTCTTGAGGTAGATAAAAAATATTATCTATTGTCGATAATAATGAAAAATTAAAACCCATTTCTAAATTAATAATTAAACTGAATACTGTTTTGAAGTTAAAAAAAAGAAACAAACCAATTATTTTTTTTAAGTACAAAGAAATTATTTCTATTTTGTTAAAAAGGACAATACTTAAAACAATCATAGATAGTGGGAGTAAAAGAATAACTAACGAAGACGTATAGTTTAATAATACTTTAAGGGCAAAAAGACTAAATAACCCCCAAATAGGTGTAAAACGTAGTCTTTTAATAAAAAAAATAAGAGCTTCTGAAATTGTTAAAATAATTAATTGAATTATGATATTTTCGATGTTAAAAAAACTTATAAAAAATGAAAAAAATAATAAACCTAAAAATAAACTTGAAAGAGATGAACACCATTTAAAATCAAAAAATAAAAAGACTGATAGAACATAAAAGATGAAAATTCCGAGACGAAGAGTAAAAGGAATTTGCAAAAGAAGATACAATTCTTTTATATTAAACCTATAAGTTAAAAAGAAAATGACAGTTAATTCTAATAAAGCAAAAACAATTTTAAGAGTTCTTATGCTAGAACCTAACGCTTCTTTATTTTCTTGTTGAAAATCTTCGGTTAATTTATCTGATGATTTTATGATATTATTAAGACGCTGATTAGTAAGCTCTATTTCCGAATAGATACTATTCTGAGTTTGTTTGAGCTTATTTATTTCATTTATTCCGTTTTGTTTAATTTTATTGATTAAATATTCATTCATAAATCTTTTTTTTTAGTGGTATCACATATTTTTTTCTTGGTCAATAAATAATATTTAATCTTAAAATAATTTTGTTAATTAATTTAAAAATTTTATTCTTACAACTTCATTAGGATAAGGATCTTCTTTATAAACAATAGGTACTATTCCCTAATATCCATTCCAAATAAGATTGGTGAATCTTTGTAACCTTGGGTCTCTTGCTGGAATTGTGTCAATTTTAGGGTTCTAATGCTATGTTTTAGCACAAATATTTAAAAATCAAGAAAAACCAATATTCATTATTAAAGTAAAGTAATAAATTTTGAATTAAATTATTTTTTCTTTGCCATTTTTGGGCCTTTCGCTGTTTTGAGTGGGTAACCTAGTATAATAGCAAATAAATAGTGGAACTTAATTAGATAGTTATGGTACTGTTTTGGTATCTTAGCTTGATTAGAGAGGTACACTAAAATGAATAACTTTTCCCAAACAGATATTTTTACCACAGCTCTTGGATTAACAGAGCCTTGGCACGTAAGCAATGTTGAGATGCTGCCATCTGAGAAGAATCCAAACACGATGGAAGTTCACATTACGGTAGATTTTATTGAAGGTAGCAAGTTTCCCTGTCCAAATTGTGGTGAATTAAGTTCTGTATATGACTATAAGGAAAAAGTATGGAGACATCTAAACTTCTTCCAAT
>JAQVLH010000017.1 GCA_028704265.1 Candidatus Nanoarchaeia archaeon | reverse complement strand
ATAATTAAAGACATATTAGAAAGCAGTTTTATTGATTATCCTAAAAAAATTTCAATGGTAATATTTACTGTTGGATGCAATTTTAAATGCCATTATTGCCATAACCCTGAATTAATAAATCCTGAATTGCCATTCATGGCAGAAGATAAGGCCTTAAAAAAAATAGAGGCAAAAAAAGAATGGGTTGATGGAATAGTAATAACTGGAGGAGAACCAACACTTCATTCAGATTTGCCTGAATTTATAGTTAAATTAAAAAAAATGGGATTAATGGTGAAATTAGACACTAACGGCACAAACCCTGAAATGCTAAAAAAATTAATAGATGAACACTTAATAGATTATATAGCAATGGATGTAAAAGCACCATTAGAAGAATATTCAAAAGTAACATGCGTAGAATTTGACACTAATTTAATAAAACAAAGCATTGATTTGATAAAAAATTCAGGAATAGAATACGAATTTAGAACAACAATATTGCCAAAATTAATCAAAGAAGAAGATATAATAAAAATAGGATACCTGCTTAATGGAGCAAAAGTTTTAGTTTTGCAGACATTCAAAAGCGAAAAAACGTTAGACCCTGAATATAAAACCCAGCCAAGCTATCTAAAGCCCCAAATGGAGCATTTTACCAGAATAATTAAACCATTTATCAAAAACGTAATCTCAAGATAAAATAAGAAGAAAAAGATAATATTAATGTAAATATTAATATTTCAAAAAAAGATAATGAAGGCAAATCAACATTCATTCCAAAAAAACCGCTAATAATGCTTGGAATAATAAGCAAAGAACCAATAATAGTTAATTTGTAAATATGATTATTAGTGTCAAAATTAATCATTGAAACATAATTATTGTTAATGCTGTTAATAAATTCTCTTAAGCTTTCGCAAAAATCAAGCAAATACAAAAACCTGTCCTGTAAATGTTCTCCAAAATATTTAAGATTTAAAAAATTAATTTTATTAGCCATAATATCATTAATAACCTCTAAATCGCTTCTGAAAATCTTGCCCAAATAATATAAATTATCTTTTAAATCATTATTTTTGAATAAAAACATTTTATTTTTTTTGCCTAAAAAAATCATTTTTTCTTTTTCTTCTAATTCATCCTCTAATTTATCAAGAATTAAAACACTTTTTTCAACCAATTTATCAAGAATAAATGAAAAAATATTAGTAACACCCATTATTCCTCTAGAATTTAATATTTTTTTAAAAACATCATTAATGATTTCATTCTTTTCATCGCATATTGAAATAATCATTTTTTTTGAAATAATAAAAGTTACCTGTAAAATATCCGCTTTTTCATCAAAATTCCCCTTATTTTTAGGAAATCCAATAACTGCAACGCTAAAATTTTCAAAATTAATAAGATTAGGTCTTTGCTCCTCAAGCAAATCATCAATAATCAATGAATCAACATTCAAAATCTCCATAATATTTTTTTTTAATTCAATGTCATTTTCTTTTTCAAAAATAATCCATTTAACCAACGGACTGCTATGATAATCTTCATCAATTTTTTGTGCAATCCCTTTTTCAAAAGCAACGCATTTAACCATGAAATATTAAAAGGCTTAATTGTTTTTAAATCTTTAATGAAAGGGGCTTATGTTTTAATTTTTGAAGTTCTCAAAGATTGCGAAATAATTGTCGGAAAATTAGGATTAACATTTTTTAAAAAAGGCATTTATTATTATTGCGGCTCAGCGCAAAACAATCTAGAAAAACGAATAGAAAGGCATGAAAGAAAAGAAAAGAAAATACACTGGCATATAGATTATTTGACAACAAATAAAAATATTAAAATGATAAGCTCTGAAAAATATGAAAATTGCCAAAAATCAAAAGAATGCGAATTAGCTCAAGAATTGTTTAAAAAAAAATATAACCAAATTAAAAATTTCGGATGCACAGACTGCAAATGTAATAGTCATTTATTTTATAAAAACGAATGATAACAAATACAATATTATAAGTAAAAGGGCTGATTTTCTGTCCAACTTTTTGTTAAAAATAAGCAATGCAAAAATTATGACTAATGAGATTATAAAATAATTAAAAGCAGGCATTATAAGTTCCATATTTAAAGTGCTTCCCTTGAAAAAAGCACCCAATCCGATTCCAAGATTAAGGTTGGTTATAACGCTTCCGAATAAATTACCCACAAATAATTCATATTCTTTCTTTTTAATCGCGCTAAGCCCCACAAAAAATTCAGGCATGCTTGTTCCAATACTAACTAAAAAAAAGCTTATCAAAAACCTTGGAACATTAAAAAGATCAGATAATGAAACAACAGAATTTATAAACAATATCGAGCTTCCAATAACTCCAGCAAGGCAAAGAATAAGAAAAATAATATACTGCAATTTTTTTGAAAAAATAACAATATTTCCTTTTTGCTGAATATAATCCTTTTGGATAATTCTTTTATTCATTAAATAATAAAGCCCGAAGTAAATAAAGATAAGAATGAAGCCGTTAAATCTCGTAATAGCTCCTTTTTCAATAATAGTATAAGCTGCAAAGATTCCAATAAGCGCGCAGACACTAAGAATAATAATATTTTTTCTTTCAAAAAAAGCAGCGCCCCTTATAAGAATAATTACTCCAGCACCTAAAGTAAACATGGCCATTGAGCTTCCAATCATGTTTCCCACACCAACATTGCTGTAGCCCATAATTGATGAAATAATAACATTGCTAATTTCAGGCAGGCTGGTTCCAAAAGCAATGGCAATAAGTCCAATTATTACAGGAGAAATCCTAAAAATCTCACCCAGCTTAACAGAATAAGTAATAACTAAAGGACTTAATATTAAAAGCCCACCTAAACCTATAAAAAAACCTAAAATGCTTAATATCATAATTAAAAATTATGATTTAATATTTTAAAAATCTTTTAAAAGATAACTGTCTAAATTAAAATACATGATTGAATTATTAGCTCCATGCCACGATTTTGCAACATTAACAGCAGCAATAAAATCAGGAGCAAACGCAGTATATTTTGGATTAAGCACATTAAATATGAGAGCTAATGCTAAATCATTCAAGCTAAATGATTTAAAAAAAATAACGAATTACTGCCATTCACAAAAAATTCTAGCATATCTTGCTTTGAATTCAATAGTTTATGAAAATGAATTAAAAAAAGCAGAAAACATAATAAAAAAAGCCAAAGAAGCAAATATTGATGCAGTAATAATACAGGATTTAGGATTAATACCTTTGCTAAAAAAATATGAAATAAAATTTCATATCAGCACACAAGCAAGCATATCCAATAGTGAATCAGTAAATATGTATAAAGAATTAGGAGCAAGCCGAGCCATCTTGGCAAGAGAAGTATCTTTAAAAGATTTAACAAATATTGTTAAAAATTCAAAAATAGATATTGAAGTTTTTATTCATGGAGCAATGTGCGCATCAATCTCAGGCAGATGCTTTCTATCAGGAGCAATTTATCAAAAAAGCGCTAATAGGGGAGAATGCATGCAGCCATGCAGGCAAGAATGGAGTGTAAAAAGCAAAACTGGAGAATTAATCTATGATAACTCCAGATTTATGAATGCAAAAGATTTATGCACAATACAATTCTTGGATAAGATTATTAAATCAGGAGTTAAATCTTTGAAAATTGAAGGGAGAATGAAGGACGCTAATTACGTCTCAACTGTAACTCAAGTTTACAGAGAAGCAATAGATAATTATGACAAGAAAAAAATAAACGAATGGCTTAACAAATTAAGCAGCGTATATACTAGAGGATTTAGCGCAGGATTTTATTTAAAAAAACCCGGCAATAAAGATATTGATTACGAAAATGAAGGAAGCGTGTCAAAAACAAAAAAATTACCATTAGGGGTTGTGAAAAATTATTATCCAAAAATTAAAGTGGCAGAAATATTGCTAAATCATTCAGGCATAAAAGTTGGAGACGAATTAACAATACAGGGCAAAACAACATTCATAAAACAAACAGTTAAATCAATGCAAATAAATAAAAAAGACGTGCAAAAAGCAAACAAAGGCCAAAGAGTAGCAATAAAAATTGATCAATTATGCAGAAAAAACGACCAAGTATTCTTTTTAAGCAATATTTAAAAATAACTACTTAATTAAATAAATTATATGGCTGACACTGATAAAAGTTCAAAACCTACTTTTTCATTATCTGATGAAGATTTAGCAAATTTAATGTTTAAATTAAAAGAAAGTAAATTATTAATTAAAGATGGAGACAAAACTAAATTAGATCTAGGGGCATTTAATAAAAATTTAGATAATGCAGCTAAGAATTTAGGAATAATAATTCCAAATGTTGTTGAAGTAAGCAAAGAACAAGTTGCTTTAATTAATAATGGATTAGAAGGAGTTATTAGTTTTATAAAAACATTTCAAACATTAAATACTTCTTTTGCAGTTTTTGCTGAAAGACCAATAGAATTAATGGAATATTTGGGAAGTAGTGTTGAAAAAAATATTAAAGAATTAGAAGATTTAGAAGGAAAAATAATTAAAGAAGTTAAAGGAAATATTACTGGATTAGATGAAATGTTAAGGGAGACTTTCAAAGAAGTAGCAGTTTATTACACTGCATTAGGTCATATTATTTATTCTGAAACTGAAGGTGGAAACATAGACTTTAAGTATCAAAGAAAAAGTGGTGAATTAGCAGACAGAATGAAAAATATTTATCAAAGAAAAGAAATTGATAATAAAAATCTTTCAATGGAAAGGTCATTAGGTTTAGTTCAAATTATAGAATCTATTACTAATATTCATAAAGATGTTAAAAAAATAAAATTAGAAGATAAGGAATTTGAAGAATTTTATATTAAAACAACAGAAAATGTCGAAATAAAAATGAATATGGATGTAGTTAGTTCATTAAAAGATATTAGTTTTGATTTACTTAATTCATTAAGGAAAGCAGGAGTATTAGTTCAAGATCAAGATAAAAAAGTTAGAATAATTGAAAAAGCAGGATTAGAAGAAAGATGGGAGTTAGATAAAGCTAATAAAGCAATTGATCAACTTGAAAAACAATTAAGTAATCATAAACAAGTAACTGAATTCTTTGTTAAAAATATTACAGAAAAACAAAGGTTAATGAATTTTAATACTACTCCTGAAAGAAAAGTAGAATTACTTAATGAAATATATAAGTCTGAAAATCAAGGAGAAAAAGCAATTGAAGAGCATAATAAAATTGTAAAGAATCAAATGGAAATAATTATACAAGTTATAAAATCATTTGAATCTGTAGTTGCATTATGGGGTTATCAAGTTAAAGAAGAAATAAGTATTGCTGATATTGCTAAAAAATCAATTAATGCAATAGATACTTTAGCTAAAGTTGAAAAAAAAGCAGATATTGATGCAGGAATATTAGTTGATGCTAAAACTACTCAATTAACTATACAAAAAACATGTAAAGAAGCTGAAGAATTAACTGAAGTAGGACAAGTAATGAAAATAATGCTTGAACAATTAAGGGGATTAATTTCATATAATAGATCTTTAGAATCACAAATTAGAATTTTTCATTCAAGTATAAATGAAGCTAAACAATATAAACATGAAGAATTAAAAAAAATTAAAAAAGTATTACATGAAATTTATCCTAAAAAAAATATTGATGTAGTTAAAGCAATCAATTCTTTTAATAAAAATTTAGAGGAATTAAATAATAAAAAGAATAATCAAGAAAATCAAAATTTTATAAGTAATTTAATTACTTCAAATAAGTTTATTGAAAAAAGCATGGATACTTCTATTGAAAATATTAAAACTGAAATCATTGAAATATCAAATAATCATAGTTCTGAAACTTTTAAACAAAGTTGTATAAAATTAGGATTAGTATTAGATAATGCTGATAATAAAATTGATTATGTCTTTGAACATTTTAATAAACTAAAACAAATTTTTAGTGATGATTTCAAAAATTATAGGGATTTATCAAAAGATTATAATAATTTTGTAACTTCACTAATTCCAATGATGGAAATGATGAGTTATATTGTTAAAACACAAAAAACGTTATCTGAGAAAAAAATTGAACTTAAAACTATTAATGTTTCATTAAGAGTTTTTACAAAATTATTTGATGAATCAAAACAAGATAAAGAAAAACAAATTACTTCAAAGTTAAAAACCTTGATGATTAAATTAAAATTAATTAATAAAGACTATTATAAAGATTATATTAAAAAATTAGAGATAAACAAAGATTTTTTGAACAAATTAGAAGGAGTAGTTAAAGAATATTTTAAGGATGCTGAAAAAGAAACTTCAGAAGCATATGCATTAGCATTGAAATGGACTAGTAATTATGAAGTTAGTTTTAGAGAACATCAAAACAATCTTAAAGAACTACAAGTAGGATTTATGGATAAATTATTTAACACTTCAAGAAATAAAGAAAATTTTTGGAATGAATTAGATAAAGTAAATGATTCATTTTCTCAAATGGATAAAAAATTAATTAATCTATCACAACTTAATATTGAAAAACCAAAAGATGTTAAAAGTTTTTGTGCAAATTCAGTTAAAATAGTAAATGATATGTTGGGCAATTATTCAACATTAATAGGTGATGTAGTAAAAATAGTTGAAATAATGCATGTAGTAAATAAGAATTTATCAAAATTAAGAACAGGAAAACTTGAAACATTTGAAAAAATGTTACAAGTATTCGAAAATACTAATAAGAAATTAGATGAAATTGAAAATCAAACAGTTGATTTAGAAGAATACGAACGAATAAATGTTTCTAACATGCTTGACAGTATAAAGAAAATGACTAATTTTAATAAATTAGAAGAAATAACAAATAAGGATTTAATTGCTCTTGAAAAAATGAAATCAATTGTTACAAGTAAAAATGTATCAATAAGAAATCACTTATTGGTATTTTACACTACTTATTTGAATCAAGTTAATTTACCTGAAAAAGAAAAAATTAAGTATGCAGAAATAAATAAAGAAGCAAAATCTAAGATTGAATAAAGACAATGATTCTAACTATTACTGGTGATTTGGGTAGCGGCAAGAGCACGGTTGCTAAATTAGTAGCAAAAGAGCTTAAGCTTAAAGAATATTCAACAGGCCAATTGTTCCGAAAATTAGCAGTTGATATGCAGGTTTCTTTTAAAGAATTAAATGAATTAGCTAAGAAAGATAAGAGAATAGATAAAAGAATTGATGATTATCAAATAAAACTAGGAGAAAAAGAAGATAATTTTATTCTAGAAGGAAGGTTAGGATTTTATTTTATACCAAAAAGCATAAAAATTTGCCTAAGAGTAAAATTAGAAGAATCAGCTAAAAGAATAATGCTTGATAATAGAAGCGATGAAAAGTTTAAGGATTTAAATGAAGCAATTTCTGCAATTAAATCAAGAAGAAAATCTGAAAAAGAAAGATATGAAAATTTATATAAAGTTGACATAGATAATGACAAAAATTACGATTTAGTAATAGATACAACAATAATACCTGCAACCGAAGTTGCAAAAAAAATAATAAATTATATAAAAGAAAATTAATCTTTCACTTTCTTAGCTACTTTTTTAATTTTATCAGCAATCTTATTAAGTCCGTCAGAGATTTTTTCCTTAACATCCTTAATCTTTTTGCCTTCTTTATATTTAACTTGGACTTCTCCTAAATCCTTAGATTTTTTTTTAATCATCATAAATATAAATAAAAGCGCTCACAATATTTAAAGCTTTATCTAGCGCCTCCTCCGCCACCACCATGGCCTCCGCCAAATCCGCCACCCCCTCCGCCAAAACCTCTGCCACCTGAACGAGCACTGCTGCTTCTATTAATACTTCCATAAAAACTATGCCTTAATGAAGTGTAAAAGAAATGATAAGTATAAACATTACTCATATTAGTGTTTGAACTATTAATAGTTTTTATTTTCATAACTTTAATAACATTATTAGCAACGCCTAAAATAATAGCGTATACCAAAAACTTTTCCCAAACTATTATACTAGCAGCAGGATGATTGCTAAGCAAAGAATAATCACTTAAATATTTTTTAAAAGCATTCCATCTTAACTCAAAAAGCCTTCCTTCATAAGTCCACTTTCCGAGAATTTTTTTTGAAACAGAACTCATAGCAAATATAATAAGAGTAGAAATCGTAAATCCTCCAGCTATTATAAAAAATAAATCATTTAAAGTTATTTTATAAAGTATTACGAATGCAAAAACAAAAAACAAAGTAACTTTGTAAGCATCTTTTATAAAACCTATTCCATCATCATTAAAATATTTTTTAATATTAAAAGATTTTTCAACCTCTGATTTAAATTGCTTGTATCTTATTTCAAAATCTTGGCTATTAGCTAAAGATTTAAGTTTAGTATTAAAAGTGTTCCATTCAACTTCATTGTTTAAAGCGTATTTTTTTAAAAATAAAAAAACGACACGCTCATAGCTTGATAATCCTTCATCTTCTTTTAATATTTTTATAATAATATTTTTATCATTGCCAACAATTTCTAAATACTTTTTTCTAGCTAAATCAAAAATTGTTGCAACAAACGAATCAATGCTAGTTTCATTCAATATTGCTTTCACAATTGCAGGATGCATATTATAAGGGACTTCCGATTCAATACTAAGAGTATAATCTATTTTTTCATCCTTTCCGAATTTAAAATAAAGAAAAACAAATAATAAAAAAGGAAATCCTGCAAAAATAATAATAAAATAATTTTCAATAAAAACCCTAACTATTTCTTCAAAGATTCCGCTAAATAAATAATATTTTTCAGTATTTATTAATGAATCAAGGCCGTTTCCTGAAATTAAATTGCTATACTCATTGTCATTAAGTCTTTCAAAAATAATCTGGGTTTCAATCCAATTTCCAGCCCAAACATTTTTTTTTTCAAATATTATAATGTTGCTATTATTAGTGCTATAAGATTTATCACTATTATGAATCCAATAATCAATAACATTTCCTGGCAAAATTATTGTAGCAGTTAAAATTTTAGTTAGCGGAAAATCTCTGCCCCAAAACATAAAATGAAGACCGCTAACATCATCATAAGAATCAACAACATTGCTCATATTATACTCTAAAACAACATTAACTAACCTGTTGCATAAATCCCCGCTAAATTCAAATTCATAGATATAATAATTATCTTCTAATCTAATATTTGGAGAAAATCCAAAACCTTTAGCAGTTCCTTCAATGTCTATTATTTTAGAAGTAATAACAGGTATTTCCCTGTAAATCATACTATAACATCCATCTAAATAATAAGATATATCTTCAATAACGTTTACTAATCCATTGTCTAAGACTGTAATATTAATTACGGATTCATTAATATAATAACTTCTGCAAAAAGCTATAGGCAGCATTAAAATTAATAATAATATTAATATTTTTTTCATAACTTAACCTTCTTATATTCTGAATTATATGAAAAACTTTCTAAACTTTCAAATCCTAACATTTTTCCAACAATATTTGAAGGAAAAGACATTAAAAAATTATTAAATTTGTTAACAGTATCATTATAAAACTGCCTCTTAAAAGCAATGTTTGATTCTAATTTAGAGATTTCGCTTTGAAGTTTTAAAAAAGATTTATTAGCCGCTAACTCCGGATATTTTTCAGCATTAGCAAAAAATAATTTAATTGAATTATTTATTTTTTCATTAATTAATATCTTATTTGAAATATTTTTAGAATTAATAAAATCAAGCCTCAATTCAGTTAATTCTTTTAAAGTATTTTTTTCATAATTAGAATAACCTTTAACAATGTTTACAAGCAAAGGCAATAAATCATTTCTTAATTTAATATTAATATCAATCTGAATCCATGCATTTTTGGCATTCTTTTCTAAAAAAATAAATTTATTATAAATATTTATTAAATAAAACATAATTGCAATAGCAGCTATAATCCATA
Organism: Candidatus Nanoarchaeia archaeon; assembly: GCA_028704265.1. GTDB lineage: Archaea > Nanobdellota > Nanobdellia > Tiddalikarchaeales > Tiddalikarchaeaceae > JAQTTT01. The sequence continues at coordinate 2,458 of JAQVLH010000017.1, read as the reverse complement.
AATAAAGCATTTCATATCTCCTCTTTAGTTATTTTTTTAGAAGCATTTATTAAATTTTCACAATCAAGCCTTAAGTTTTTTATTTCAACGTCATTTAATCCCATTTTTTTTAAATCAAACTCATCTTTACAAATTACTTCAGTAATTATTAAAATAGAATTTTTATTAAGTATATTAAAAATTCTGTGAGAAACGCTCGGAAGCAAAGTAATAGGGTACAGCCAATTTTTATCAATTATATATGATAAACTCATATTTCCTTTATATTTCCAAGACATCATATTAATTCCCCAATATTCTCCATAATCTATTGAATCATCTGAGAATTTAGTATTGCTTATAATCCAAAAATTATTAAAATTATAACCTTTTTTTTTATTTGCATTTTTTAAATCAAGAAATCTTGCATGAGAATACATTACATCTTTTATTCCAGTATTAGTTCCTCCGCTATTATGATATTTGCATTCAATAAAAAAATCATCACCAACAACATCTAATTCATGGGTAACACAAAGGCTTGAATAAACCTGCCTAACTTTTACTTTATAACCTAAACTTGTAAATATTTTTCCAATATAATCCTCAAAAGAATATCCATCCGGACCTAATCTCAAGATTGCATTTTTTAATGAATAAATGCTTGCACTATATTTATTTTCATATTTTCTAACATAATTATAAATCAATCCATATAATTTATCAGTGGATAATATTGTAAATTTTTTTTCATAAATATTTAAAAGAACTTTTTGAATCGTTTCATCGCTTACACCACTATTTTTTAAACTATTTACAACCCTATTAGGGTCAAAATCAACAACAACTCCATCCCTTTTTATTACTTTCATAGACATAACAATTAAAGAAACATATTAGTTATTAATAAACATTTTTAGATTATTTTATTTTTATTTTTTTGCACTGTTTCTTTAATATTTTGAAAATTTTTTTCATGCTCATTGCAAAAAGGCATTTTATTATTATAATTAAAATATTTTACGCATTTATTGTAGTTAGATCTATTTTCTTTTAAAAGGCATTCTTTTTCAGATTTGCAATGCATTAATCCAAAAATGTGGCTAATTTCATGCATTCCAATGCATAAAAAAGATTTACTGTTTATTTCATAGTTAGAATTAACAAAAATATTGCCATTAAAAGGCAAACCATGGTTCACTGCTAATAAATCCATAATTGCTATAGAACTAATCTTAGTTTTATAGTAATCATGTATAAAAATAATAGGCAAATCTAGATAAATAATATTTATTTCTTTTTTTTTTAAAGAATTTTTCCAAAAATAATCCCTAAAAGAATCCCTAGTCATTTCGCAGTCAATACTTTCTGAAGTTCTATAACAAACCAAATCTTTAATTTCCGAATAATCTTTTAAATTTTTTTCAAAATCGCAGCCTAATTCTTTTAAAAAAAATTCAACACCACTAAAAAACTTTTCAGAGTTATCCGCTGAACTTTTTTCATGAAAATATTGATTAATAGAGTATTTCATCAAACAATTTAATAAAATGAGGTGTTTATAAATTTTTATTAATCATTTTCAACCCTAGGAGCTAAGATAAATATTAAAGATAATTTATCAATAGTCACATATTCAACCTGCAGCAAATAGTCTTTTTTGAATTTAATTATTGTCTGCTCAGAAACTTTGTCTCCTCTAATGATTTTTTCCAAATATTCTAATGAATACTTGCTTGACTCATCATTTAAAATGCTTAATTCTTTTAAATAAGGGGAATCTTTTCCCAAATCATGAACAACATTATTTAAATCTCCTGCAGCAGTTATTGAAAATTTTTGAGGATTTGCAGTAAATGTTGCGCAATCGCTAACCATTTGGCAATTTTTAACAGCATCCCTTAAAACATTATTATCAATAATTATTTGGCCGCTAAATTCAGGAGTAGGCACTTTTTGTTCCTTGTCAGGATTTTCAATTAATCCAATCTTAAACTCCCTGTTTAAATTACCAATCATTGAAATTTTTAAATTACCAGCATCGCTGATTAATTCAATAATAATTTTATCACTAATTTTTGCTCTTTTTAATACTTCTAATAAATAATCAAGATTAATAGTTATTTTAACATCTCCTTCCAAATCATATTGGTCAAAGCAAGTAGGCATTATTTTAAGGATTGTCATAGCAACAACTGCAGGATCAATCGCTTTCAAACTTAAGCCATTACTGGTGAATTCAAAAGTTGCCTCATTCACTAGTCCGCTAATAGCATCTAAGCTGTCTCTAAGTAAGCTAATATCATTCATTACAATTTTCATAGTTCTCCCCCCTTTCTAACTATATTTTTAGAAAAAATAGCAGCTTAAAAAACTTTTTTATTTTGTCCATAGCGCCAAAACCGCCGCCTAAAAAAGAATATCTAATAGCATGAATTAAGTGGCAGATTAAAAAGCCAAATAAGATTAATATTCCAGC
>JAQVLH010000016.1 GCA_028704265.1 Candidatus Nanoarchaeia archaeon | reverse complement strand
CAATGTATTGGAGCAACTGAGATTCCAACACATAAAATTAAAGAAATTTGCGGAAATTTACTTGACAAAATGAAAATTACTCTTGAAATTCCTGGACTTTTAGCTATTGATACTCCAGGACATGAAGCTTTTACTAATTTAAGAAAAAGAGGAGGAAGCATTGCGGATTTAGCAATACTCGTTATTGATATTACTCAAGGAGTTCAGCCTCAAACTAAGGAAAGTATTGAAATACTTAAGCAATTTAAAGTTCCTTTTGTAATAGCTGCAAACAAAATTGATTTAATACCTAATTGGAAGGTTCAAAAAACATTATCTTATTTAGAAAGTTTAAATTTTCAAAAATCTGAAGTTAAAGAATATATTGAAAAAAAAGTTTATGCTTTAATGGCTGAATTAGGAAATTATGGAATGAATTGTGATTTGTTTAACAAAGTTGAGGATTTCACGCAAAGTGTTGCAATTGTTCCTTGCAGCGGATTTAGCGGAGAAGGCATTAGCGAATTATTAATGATGATTAGCGGGCTAGCTCAAAAATATTTAAAAAAAAAATTAGAAATAAATTACGGCTACGCTAAAGGAAGCGTGCTTGAAGTAAAAAACACAACAGGATTAGGAACTACTATTGATGCAATTATTTATGATGGAATTTTAAAAAAAAATCAATTATTAATAGTTGGAGGAGTAAATAAGCCTATTATTACAAAAATAAGAGTATTGCTTAAACCTTGGGAATTGCAGGAGATTAGGGATAAAAAATGCGCTTTTGAGCATGTTGATGAAATCGTTGCAGCTAAAGGTATTAGAATTTCTGCCCCTGAACTTGAAAACGCAATTGCTGGAATGCCAATTCAAAGTGCGGATACTCAAAAAGAAGCTGAAAAAATAGCTCAAGATATGCAAAAAGAAATACAATCAGTTCTTATAAATAATGATTCTGAAGGAATAATTGTCAAAGCTGACAGTCTTGGAAGCATTGAAGCATTAACGGGTTTTTTAAGAAAAAATGGCTTAAAAATTTCAAGCAACGAAATTGGAGACATTAACAAGATTGATATTATCAATTCAAATCATATGAAAAAAAAGGATTTGTATTATGGAATAATATTAGGATTTAATGTAAAAGTAAGCGATGATGCAAATATTTTAGCGCTTGAAAATGATATTAAAATAGTTAATAGTAATATTATTTATCATTTGTTAGATAAATATAATGAATGGAAAAATTTTAAGATGGAAGAGAAAAAAAGAATAGAATTAAATACAGTTGTTCTTCCTGGAAAAATCCAAGTTATGAGGGATTTTGTTTTTAGAAAATCTAAACCTGCAGTAGTTGGAGTTAATATTTTATCAGGAAGCTTGAAGCCTGGAGTGCAAATAATGAAAGAAAACGGAAAAATTATAGGCACAGTTAAGCAATTACAAAATCAAAATATAACAATTAATCTTGCTAAAACTGGTGATAAGATTGCATGCAGCATTGATGATGCCACTTATGAAAGGGATTTTTCAGACAATGAAATACTTTACACTTATATTCCTGAAAAAGATTATTTAAAAATTAAAAAAGGATTAGCAAGCTTTTTGTCAAAAAGCGAAATTGAACTTTTGAAAGAAATTGCTGCAATGCAAAGAAAAGCAAATCCTTTATGGGGTTTATAATAACTTTTAAAAAAACTCAAAAAATATTATTATTAATGATTTATGACTGCGTTATTATTGGTAGAGGTCCTGCAGGACTTTCAGCTGCAATTTATTTAGCAAGAGCTAATAAAAAAGTATTAGTTATTGGGAAAGAAAATAAGATTTGGAAGAATGAAGTCAATATTAATAATTATTTTGGGATTGGAGAAATAACTGGAAAGCTTTTAATGGAGAAAGGTGAAGCTCAAGCTAAAAGTTTTGGAACTGAAATTCTTAACTCATTAGTTACTAAGATTTCTGTTGATGAGAAAGGTTTATTTAATTGTTTGGCAAATAGCAAAGAGTTTACTTCAAAAAAATTATTAATTGCAACAGGCTCAAGCGCTGCTAAAAAAGAGATTATTAACCAGGAGGATTTTATTGGAAGAGGGGTTAGTTTTTGCGTGCCATGTGACGGTTTTTTTTTTAAAAATAAAAAAGTTATAGTTATTGGCAATGGAGAATACGCTTTGGAGGAAGCAATTGAATTATTGAATTACACCAATGATGTTACTCTTGTCAGCAATGGTAAAAAATTAAGCTTTGACAAAAAATTATTGGATGATAAGGAAATTAAATTTGAAGAATTTATTATTGAAAAAATAATTGGCGAAAAAAAAGTTGAAGGAATAAAAACTAATAAAGAAGAATTAAAAATTGATGGAATATTTATAGCTTCAGGCAATGCTGATTCTAATGATTTAGCAAGAATGCTTGGATTATTAGTTGAAAATAATAAAATAATTGTTAATTCTGAAATGAAAACAAATCTTTCAGGAGTTTTCGCTGCTGGAGATTGCACTCCAGGTTTTGGGCAGATAGCTACAGCAGTTGCTAAAGGTGCAGTTGCCGGATTAACAATTTCAAAGGAGATATAATTTGATTAAAAAAACTAAAATTGTTTGCACTATTGGACCTGCATGTTTAGATAAAAATGTTTTGCAAGAATTAATTGAACACGGAATGAATGCTGCCAGGATTAACATGAGCCATGGAGATTTTAATCAATATGACAAAATTATAAGCAATCTTAGAAGTATATGCAATGAACCTGTAATTCTTGATACTCAAGGTCCTGAAGTGAGGACTGTTAATGATTTACTAGTTTTCAAAAAAGGTGATATAATTAATTTTGGATTAAGCATTAATATTTTCAGTAAATTAAAAATAAATGACACTTTTTATTTAAATGACGGATTAGATGAAGGAGAAATTTATGAAATAAAAAATAAAAAAGTTTTTTTAAAAATGAAAACTGATGGAGAATTAATGCCTAATAGAAGCATTTCATTTAGGAATATTAATCTTGATTTGCCTTTGCTTACTAAAAAAGATTTTGAAGGTTTTGAATATGCTATTAAAAATAATATTGAATTTATTGCTTTATCTTTTACTAAAAATAAAAAAGATGTATTGTTTGCTAAAAAAAATCTTAAAGATTCATGTGTAAAAATTATTGCAAAAATTGAGAACCAGCAGGGAGTCGATAATATTGATGAAATAATAGAATCCGCTGATGCAATAATGGTTGCCAGAGGAGATTTAGGCATAGAAATTCCTAGCGAAAAAGTTCCAATAATTCAAAAAGATATAATCAAAAAATGCAATGTTGCAGGCAAGCCAGTTATTGTTGCAACTCAAATGATGGAATCAATGATTATTAATAAAACTCCTACACGAGCTGAAACGAGTGATGTTGCTAATGCTATTATTGACGGAGCTGATGCAATAATGCTAAGTGCAGAAACAAGCATTGGAAAATATCCTGCATTAGTTGTAAAAACTATGACTAAAATTTGCATTAATACTGAAACTAATTACAATAAAATGATGGGTATTGACAATAAAAGCAATGAAATACCTGATGTCATTGCATATAATGCTTATTTAGTTTCAAATAAGCTTAATGCTAAGATTATTTGCTTAACTAGAAGCGGTTACACTGCAAGAATGATTAACAGATTTAAACCTAATAATTTAATAATTGCTTTTACTCCTAACGAGATTACTGCTTCCCAGTTAATGATTAGTTATGGAATAATGCCAGTTCATTATAAAGAATTAAAAGAATATAACCTTAAAGAAGTTCATAATATTACAAAATTATGCTTAAAAAAAAAATTTGTTGATAAAGATGATGTAATAGTTTTTTCTGCAGGATTATTTGTAAAAAAAACAACAAACACTATTATTGCTTACAAAGTTAAAGAATTATTAGAAATATAAAAATGGTTATTAATTCATATTTTTCAACGCATATTTCTATTATAGTTAATTTAAAATAATTAGGGCAAACTATTTAAAAATTTATTTTTTATATCAGTAGTTAATGAAGATAGCTATTTTAGGAGCAGGTAATATGGCCACGAGTTTTGCAACCTTGGCACCTGCTGATTCAAAAGTAATGTTGTATACTATTGAAAAAGAGGTTTATGAAAATATTAATAATAATCATTTAAATTTAAAATATGCAGAAATTAAATTAGAAAATAATATCTCCTCTTCAATGAATTTAAAAGAATGTTTAATTAATTCGGATATTGTTGTTTTTTCGCTTCCTTCTAAAGCTGTAAGAAGTGTCTGCGAAGAGATGAAAAATTTTGTTTCAAAAAAATCAATTTTTATTATTCTTTCTAAAGGATTAGATGAATTAACTAATAAAACTATGAGCCAAATGATTAGTGAATATTTTGATAATGAAATAGTTGTTGTTGGAGGACCAAGCATAGCTAATGAACTTATGAAAAAAATTCCTACTTTTGTTGTTTTTGCTTCAAAAGGATTAACTGCAAATAAATGCAAGAAAATTTTTCAAAAAGAATATTATAATATTACTATTAGCAATGATGTTTTGGGTGTTGAACTTTGCAGTTTTTTAAAAAATATTTACGCTATTTATTTAGGAATAGCTAGCGGATTAAATTATGGAATGAATACTAAATCCGCGCTTATCTATAACTCATTAAATGAAATGACTATTATTTGCAAAAATTTAGGAGCAAGCAATAAAAGTGTTTATTCATTAGCAGGAATTGGGGATTTAATTGTAACCTCTTTAAGCAATGATGGAAGAAATAAAAGATTCGGGGAATTAATTGCCCAAGGAAAATCATCCTATGAAGCTAAAGAAATCATAGGCCAGATTATTGAAGGTGAAAATGCTTTAAAAATTTTAAGAAAAATAGTTGATGAAAAAAAAATTTCTTTGCCAATTTTTGAAAAAATTTATAACATAGTTTTTTTAAAGGGCACAATTTCTATTTAAATGATGTATCAAATTAAATTAAATAGAGAAAAGTGTAACGGGTGCGGAATATGCGCAAAAATTTATCCTGAAAATTGGAAAATTATGGAAAAAAAAGCGCATGTTATGAAATTCAAACTTAATTTTATTGGTTTAAACGGAAAAGTTGCTAAAGAATGCCCAAAAAATGCAATAACTATTGTTCAGATATAGTTTCATAAAAAGCCTGCAAAGCACCTGCCATTACTGGACCGGCAATAAATCCAAATACTCCTAATGAAAATACTCCAATGATTGCTCCTGCTATAAAAAGTAAAGGATTAATTTCCCTGTTTATTTTAAAAATTAAATCAAAATTATAATGGATTAATATAAAAAAAAGCGATTCTATTAATAATATAAAAAAGATTAAATTATTTCCTAATATTAAATAATAGATTGAAATCAATAATACTAAAATTCCAATATTAAATAAAGGGAATATTGAAGATACTGCGCTAAATACGGATAATTCAAAAGCGTAATTTAATTCTAGCAATGAAAAACTTAGATAAACAATTAATCCTAAAAAAATTGCTTTCATAAAATATTTAAAAAATATGCTTTTTAAAATTAAATCAAAATTTTCTTTAAATTTTAAAAATTTTTTTTTATCCTGCTTGCTTATTTTAGTATTTATATTTTCAAAAAACCCTTTAGATTCATACAAAAAATAAAATATTAAAAAAATCATTAAGATTATATCAAGAAATTGTTTTGAAGGGGTTAAAAAAAGATTTTGAGGATATTTTATTGGATTAAAGATGAATGAACTATCAATAGGTATATATGCTGAAAAGTTTATATTTAAAAAAAATAAATTAAGCTCATTTATTATAAATAATATCATTTTAAAAAAAGAATAATAAATTAAAGAAAATAATAATACTGACAGAAAAGTAGTTAACAATGCTGAAATTCTCCTATGTTTTATAAAATTGTCAATTTTTTTAAATAGAGGCAAAGTTATATAAGTTAATAATAAGCTACTAAATATTGTAGCAAAGAACGGAGAAATGAGATAAAAAAGAATTATTAAGAGAAAAATTAATAAATAATTGATTTTCATTAAATTTTTAAACCTTTTTGGTATATAAAAAGGTTATAGTTTACTAAAATGAGAGTGCTTAACATTGAATTTGAATGAATTAAAAGAAAAGTCTGCAAATATAAGACATGAAATTGTAAAAAATATTAATGAGTTTAAAAAGCTTGAAAAGTCTAGAAATGAGATTAATGTTTTAGTAAAGGATTCTAAGCAAAAAAGAGAAGAATGCGTTGCTGAAGTTAAAAAAATATTAAAAGAATTATCTGACCTTAATGTTGAAAAAAAAGCAAGTAATTTTAAAGATATTAAATCTTTAATAAGTTTAATTAATAAAAAAGAATGGTTCTTTCAAATAAATGCTTTGCCTATTAAAAAAGAGGAGCAAATACTTAAAGAGATTAAGGAATTAAAAAAAGAGTTAAATGAAGCTCAAAAAGAAAATCAGGTTGTTATTAAAATTAGATCTTTAGTTAAAAGTTTGGAATTAAAAAGAAAAGACCATAATGAGTTTCATCAGGCAGTAATTGAAAATGCTGAAAAAAGCAATGAATTTAGCAATAGCATGAATGCTGTTCAAAAAAAGATAAAAGAATTAAAAAAAGAAGGAAGAATTGTGTCAAAAGAATTAGATGATGCTATTGTTGATTATAAGAAGAATAAAAATTTCAAGGTAAAAAATTTCAAAGAAAACAAGGAAAAGATTGAAAAAATAATACAGGAAAAAGAAAACCAAGCATGGGATAAGCTTAAAGACAAGAAGAAATTAACAACTGAAGATTTATTGGCATTTCAAAATAATTAAATTTTTTTTCTTAAAGTTTTTACAACTACTGCAGTTCTTGCAACCATTGTTATTGAAGCAAAAATTATTATTAAAATTAAACCAATATATAATTGATTGAACAGCATTGCTGTTATTAAAGTGATTAATCTTCCTGCCCTGCTGCCAATAGAGCCGACATATTTTATTTTTACACCAATAGTCCATACTTCTGCTCTTGCTGCAACATAACTAGTCATTAATGAAAATACTAATGCTAAAAAACATAAATGATAAAGTAAAGGATACGCTAAGCTTAATGCATAAAAAACTGAAACTTCAACCCATCTGTCAATAAAAGCATCATAAAAATCTCCAAATTTAGTGCTTCCCACTTTTTTTGCTAAAGCTCCATCCAAGGAATCAATAACTGAAGTTAAAATCATGAATATTGCTGCAAGAATGAGATTTTGTTTAAAGATAAAATAAATCGTGATTCCTAAAAAAAATAAAGAAGAAGTTGTTACCATATTTGGAGTTATTTTTAATTTAACTAAAAATAATATGAAAGGATTAATTATTTTATGAAAAATATCCCTCATCTTTGATAATTTACTCATATTTTCTATGAAATAATAGGCTTTTTAAAAAACTAACTAATATCATAATTTATGCTAAATATTATAATTTCAACAATTCAGCTACTTTTGCCTGCTTATTTAGCAAATGGGGCTCCTACTTTTTTAATAAAATTTAAAAAACACTCTCTTGATTTTGGAAAAAAATGGGGAAAAAATAGGATTTTTGGCGAAGGTAAAACTTTTGAAGGATTAATTTTTGCCTGCTTAATAGCGTTTATTTCAGGATTATTAATAAAATATGTTTATTATTATCTTAATTTGCCTTGGATTAATATTACTCCTTTTGGCTACGCTTTCATTGGATTAGGTGCAATGCTTGGAGATTTAACTGGAAGTTTTATCAAAAGACGCATGAATATGAAAAGAGGCCAAAATGCAGGATTATTAGATATGATGGATTTTATGATTGGCACTTTAATTTTTATTAGAATTCTTACTGAATACTCTTATTGGGTAATGATTATAGGATTAACTTTAACTCCTTTAATCCATAGATTAGCTAATATTATTGGCTACAAGATTGGAGTCAAAAAAGAGCCCTGGTAAATTAACGGGTAAGTGATAACATATTTTTAAATAATAATATTTATTTCTATTATTCCATGGTTATTGAAAATTTAATAAGCTCTGACAAGAAATTTATAGAATCAATGCTCAGCCAAAATTATGAATTGCATAAGGGAATAATGCCTTATTTATTCTCCCTTACACTTAAAAATAACAGGTCTGCTTTACGAAGGGATTATTTTTTCAAAATAGAAGATGATAAAATAACCTATGCGCACATTACTGGAATTATTCCTCCTGAAATATTCAGCTTAAAAAATCTGACAGGATTAAAGCTTCAGAGCCCTCAAATTGAAAATCTTATGACTCGCAATTTCACTTCTTACCTTGAACATGGATTAAAAAATGTAACCCCTATTCAGGCTAAAGAGCATTATCAATATTTAGATTTTTTATGCTATTACTCATGCAATGAAGTGAAAATTAATGACAAAGAAAATATTATGAAAATTCATGATGCAGTTAAACATCCTGAGTTTTATTTTCCTAAAGCAACTGAATATTTATGCAAAAAATTAAACATGAATTATAGGGGGGACTCTTTGAGCTTTAGGCATAATTCTTCAGAAATTTATGATTTATCTAAAAGAATTAAAAGCGAATTCTTGCTTGACTTATTATTGATTGACAGCATGAGAAATTTAAAAATTGACGAAAGAATAGGCAATTTAGAAAATCTTTCAGAATTGGAAATTGAAAGATATGAAAAGGTTGTTTTTCCTGACAGCGTTAAAAAATTAAGCCTTGAAAAGCTTAGAGTAGTTTCCAACCAAATGATTGGGCTTAAGAATTTTAAAATAAATTTGAATGCCTACAATGATAATGTTTTATTGGCAAACATGAGAGGACATTGCAATAATATTGAGGATAAAATAAACTTATATAATTTGCTTATTGAAGGGAATGATTTAAAAAATTACGAGCCTGATTCAAGCTGGAGGAAGTTTAAGAAAAAATTTATGGGCTCAATACCTTTTGAATCCAACCCTTTGGAATAACTATAGACTACAAAATTAATATTATAAAAAAAAGCCAGCATGAATATAGAAATCTTTTTAAAAAGAATTTTTTATAATTATTATTCTCATGAGTATTAATAATAATGATATAATTGATGTAAGTGTATATATAGAAGATGAAGAAAGATTTAACAATTATTTTAATAGAATTTTTGAAGAAAAAACTTCACTTATAAAACCTAATTATGCCAATGTTGAAACTGAACGCAGAAAAAATCTTGAAATGATATCAATTTACATACCTTTGGACAAAAAAAAAGAATGCAGCGAATTGTTGGAAAAAAAGCATTATGTTATTAGTTTTTTTGGAAAAAATTATATTCCTTCATTAATTAATATGCGTATTAAATACTCTGATATTATAATAACTGACAATAAGGAAAAAATTAGCGAGCAATTTAAAAGCAAAGAAAAAAATTTTGAATTCCTTGATGAATTAATCAGCAATATTGAAAGATGATAAATGCGGCTATAAAGCTTTTTAAATAGAATCAATTCTTATTTAAATTTATTGATAATTATGGAAGAACAAAAATTTAGTTTAGAGGACACTTCAGTTAATCCTGATTTTAACCCTTGGATGAAACTAGAATTTATGTCTAAAATGTTATCATTTTTATTTAAAACTACTTCAAGCAATTATATTAAAAATAATTTTCCTGATTTTTCATTAAAGGCCGATTTTTCAAAAAATAACTATTCAGAAAATGACGCAATTAATGAGATTAACAGATTTTACAATATGAAAATTTTTTATGAAATAATCCAAGATTCAAATTTTATTAATGAAAACGGAATTGAATATAAAAAACTTGTAAATTATATTATAAAAAAAGATAATTATGAAAATTATATAAAAAGCCTTGATGATGAACTTGGCAAAAGATTTAATATTATCAATGAAAAAATACCAGAATTAATAGGCAAAAAATATTATAATGCCATTTCATCATTATTAAATAAATATAATGTGTTTAAAGACAAAATAGTCGATTATAAATCATTAGTTTTACAAAATTCTGATTCTTTGATGCTTGAAAAATAATTGAAAAAAATCCTAAATGGATGATTGAGGAAAATCCTGAAATTTTCAAAAAAAATTATGAAGTATTAAAAACCGCAGTTAATAAAATCATTAAAAAAAATGAAAAAAACTTATCTTCTTTTGTTGATTTTTTAGTTGAGCAAAAGCTTTACGAAGAAGCCTATAATATTATTCAATCTCACCCTGAATTTGCAAGGGAAAAATTAGCTTACTTGGATAATATTCCAGTAAAAATAAAAAATTTTGCCCTAAAATATTTGAGTGATAAAGAATCTTCAAAATTCAAAATAATTAATTTTATCTTTAATGATAATATCCCTATCGGAGAAATCAACGATTTGCATTTTCGTTATGACAGCAACAATTTTGTGGATTTTGTGCTAACTCATCTTCCTGAAAATGAAGAAGAATCATTAAAGGTTAAAAAAGCTAAAAAAATTTTAACATTGATTGAAGAAAATTGCGTATTTAAAATTGATGATGAAAATAATATTATGCTTTAAATTAAAAATGCCCTCATAAATACTTTTTTAAATAGAATTATTTCTTTTTAATAATTATGAGTGAAATTCAATCGTATTTTAAAGCCGCTGTTTCAAAACATAATGCTGAAATAGTTTCTCCAGAATTAACAGGCAGCGAAATGGAAAGAATAGTTAAATATTTTAATGCCGCTGTTTCAAATTATAATTCTGAAATAGTTACTCCAAAATTAACAGGTAAGGAAAAGGAAGAAGTTATGAAATATTTTAATGCAATTAAAAGCAAAAAAGTTTTAAAAAATGCTGTTTCAAAACATGAATTTAGCAATAATAATGACGATGATGATGAGCCTAAATCTCCAGCACCAGTTGATAGATTAATGTATAATTCGGGTTTGGAAATTAAATTTATTCCTGATAAAAAAAATATTGAATATTAAAAAAATTTATATAATTGGCTGTGTGGCACGCCTTTAAGGTCCATTGTTGATTCTTTGAATATTATTCCCGCTTTTGTTAATGCATTAATTGTTTCTTTTCCGAAAAAATTCCCAGTAGTGCATTCTTTAGCCATGATTATTAATTCTTCTTCGCTGACTATTTTATCTTTGTAAAAGCTTTCTAATATTTTTACCTCTGCCCCGTTTTCTAAAATAATAGTTTTGCCTATTAAATCAGAATCGCATGCTGCCAATAATAAATCTCTTTCAGATTGATGATATTTTGCAAGTATCATTTTCTTACCGGGTACTTTGCTCCGCATGCCATGCATGTAATAAACATTACCCTGTCTTTTTTCACTAATTTAGTATCTGGTTTCTTGCATTCTCTGCAATTTACGAATTCACTAACAAATTTATCCACTTTTTCATTTATTTTATCAGCGCTAAAATTTCCGCTAAAGCTAGTGTATTGTCCTTCTTGAATTCCTTTAGTTGCTAATTCTTTTAATAAAAATGATAAAAGCATTTTTTCATCCCTGTCTAAGAAGTCAGCTATTTGCTTAAGATTGCTTATTATTGTTTTCTTTCCTTGCATTCTTCCTTTTACTTTTGGAACTTCAAATCTTACTTTTTCTTCTCCTTTGTATGGCATTAATTGCCTGAATCTTTTTACTAAATCTTCATAACTCATCATTATTTATCACTCATCTAGCACTTTATAATTATGTTTCGTTGGTTCATATATTGCGCTATCATTTAAAAGATTTTTCAGCGCATCTTCAACATTTTTTTCTTTTAATTTTGACATATTTATTATTAATGCCATGCTTGTTCCTTTGCCTATGTCATTCTCTTTTATTATTTCAAGTATTAAATCTTCTGGTTTTTTTTCAATTTTTATATCAACGCCTGTACTTATTCCTTCTTCTTTTGTTTCTTTTATTCTTTCAATTTTTTCTTTTGATAATAATAATTCATATTGATGATATAGCCAATGATTTGGGTCAAAGATTGTTTTTATTATTTCAGCATTTATTTTTCTTTTTCCTTCCCATTCATTTACTCTTCCTATTATTTCAATAATGTCTCCTGGCATTATTTTTTCAAACATTTCTACATTAGTTTCCCCTGTTTTGAAATCCTTCCTGCTGCTAATAGACATTGTGTCTGTTGAATCATCAAGTGTTAAAAACGCGTATGAGGAATCTTGCGCAATAGTTTTTGTTACTACTGTTCCAAAAATTCTTACCCTGCTTATTTTTAAATTTTTTATTGAAATATAATCTGCTTGCCCTTGCATTGGAGTATATTCTGCTGCATTAATAATTTTTAATGTAGTCTTATATGCGGTTAATCTTTCAAAATCACTCATTTGTTTATCCTCCTTATTATTCCGTGCCTTGGTTTAAAAAGCTCTCCGGTTCTTACCATTTTTTCTAATATTTCTTCAACCTTCATTTCATCTATTTTTTTATTCTTAGCTTCG
>JAQVLH010000158.1 GCA_028704265.1 Candidatus Nanoarchaeia archaeon | reverse complement strand
CAAAACCTATTCGAGCAACACCAACTTTAAAGGGACAAGATGCAGTTAATTTTTTGAAAAAAATGATTAAAGAAGAAAAAAACCCTAATCCTAAAAGAGTTGAAATGATTAATGAAGCAGTAAAAACAAAATTTAAAGTTATTTATTAAATAAATCTAAAAACATTGGAGTAGCTCCTTTATTTCTTTCTTTTAAAATATTAAAATTTGAATATTTATAAAAATGAATAGAATCTCTGGAAATATCTTTGTTTCTTTTAGCATCAAGAGTTATAAATCTGCATCCCGATTTTTCTAAATAAATTTCTTTAGCTTTTTGGATTGCAAATAGAACCATTAATGTTCCTAAATCTCTTCTTAAAAATCTGTCATCAACACATAAACGTCCGATCTTAAGAGCTGGCAAAGACTTATATAAAATCCCTTTATTTTTGAAAATTTCTTTTAAATCTCCTTCGAGATTAATCTTATCATTTAATAAGGTTAAATAACCGCACAATTCATTTGTTTCATTTATTAACCACAAGTATGTTACTGAAATCATTTTTTCCTGATTGTCTAAAGCATCTTCTTTAAGAAAAGCAACCAGCTCTTTTTCATAAGAAATAAAATTAGTCAAATCAAAATCCTTAGTTAATCTTTCAATCCTTATATCTTTAGCAGTTAATTTATTCATATACTCACTTTGTTTGATTATCTTTATTGATAGTCTTTACAAAATAATATAAAATCTATAATATTTTTTTTATCATAATTCATTTTTAATAATCTAAATTAATTTATTGTTTTGGATAAGAATTCCTTTATTCATTTATAAAAAAGAAACGCTATGAACACGCGTCTAACTAAAGGTCACTCGCTATCACTTTTCGCGTGAGTTTTATATATGCTAAATTAATCAAAGCAGGGATTTTTTATAAATATTTCCTGAATTTTCTATTAATAGAATAATTAATTATTTTAAAAATAATTTAAATTATTCATAATAAAGTATTTAAAAAGAATATTTATAAAATACAAAGTATTAAATTTAATTAAAGAAATCCTGGCGCCCGGATTTGAACCGGGGATATGTGACTCGACGGGCCACCCCCTTAAACCATTCTTGGGCACGCCAGGATATTTCACTATTATTTTTAAGTGAATATTATAACAACCCTTCATTTTTTGCTTTTTCTTTTTCTACATAATAGGTTTTTCCATTTATATCTAAAGCTATAATTAGCCCATTCTTTTTTTCTAATCTTGCTAAAACGTTATACACTGATTGTAAACTAATATTTAATCTTTTTTGTATTTCTTCACGAGATAACGCTTCTTGTTTTAGAAGTGATAAAACTCTATTTGAAACTCCTTCTTTTTTTCTTTTAGCATCTAATACTAACAGTTCTCCATTTTCTTTTTTTTGTTTTAATATATTGAAATCCATAGTTTATTTTATTATTCATAATTTATAAATGTTTTCATCTTTAATATGTCATATAAATTTATATGAAATATACACATATACACACACATATACATACACATATATATACATATATTAATTAATATAATATAAAAAATTACTCTAATTCGCCCCAGTAAGGTATTTTTAGCTTTGCCTTATTTGGAACAGTATAAGAGTCTATTTTTTTCTTGGAGTATTCTGATTCGTCAGCTATTCTGGTTTTTTCCAAAAAACCCTTCTCTGTTAATAAGTTAAGGTTTAGGTAGATCCAGCTTCTGCTGGCAAATGTAGCTTCTGAGATTATCTCTGTTACTGTTGCCTGTTGCATAGTATTAATGATTTGTAGTAATTTCTCCTGATCCTTTGTGATTGGAAGCAAGCATTGATTTTTGAACAAGTGCACGAACCAGTCTACTGCCTTGTCATAATCCTCTGAATTGGCAAAAATAGTCTTTTCATCCAGCCAAGTTCTCTGATTTTGAAAAATAACAGCGCTAAACTTGATTAAATCAATAAACCTGTTATAGCTAGTCCTTACTATGACATTCGCGTTCATATCCTTGAATACTTTGCCGAACTTTTCTGCAAAATCAATCAAAACATTTACTTGCTTCAAGCTTGTTAAAGAAACCATTATTGATTCATTATATTCAGGCTTTTTATCCAAAGTTGCAATTTTAGACTGAAAATCTATAATCATGTCATCCTGCTCTTTAGACTCATTCAAATTAAGCACTGCAAATCTTCTTAACAATTCATCAGTCAATACAGCCTTGGCTGCAGTAATAATAATACTAGGCTTGCCATTAATCTTGAGATTAACAGCCACTTGGTCTTTGACAATGGTTGAATGGCTTCCTCCACTGCACATGACTTTGAAAACATCACTATTCAATACTTCACTGTTCATATCTTCTCCATAAAATATCTTACCATTCCATGTCCAGTCAGGCTCCTTAATAGAACTATGCCAATAAGTAAAAGCAGTCTTAGTAATTCTAGTTCTTTTAATCCATCTCTCTTCAGGCCCTGGAATAATATTCAAAACTTCAGTAGTCACATAATCCTTACCCGCACCGCTCTTGCTATTAACTATTAAATTATTGCTAGTTTTTTGAGAATTCAGGCATAAACTTCCACCAAAACCAATAGCAAAGAGTATCTCCCTTGCCAATATTTCTCCAACAACCCTTTTATCCCACTCATTATGCAATAATTCTAATAACTTATAACCTTCAAGCTCGTTAAGATTAACCATAAAGAAATGTAGAGAGTAAAGAGTTTTTAAAAGAAAGATTTAATAAAAAAACTATGAAAGAAGAGTATATTGTATTTTTTGTTGTTGGATTTATTAGTTGGATTATAACAAATTTAATTAATATATATTTTTTTGAAGTTAATTTATTTTCATACATAATTGTTTTTATTATTTTTGGATTAATTGGCTTTTTTATTGTTAAGAAAATCAAAGATGATAAATTTTTTTAATTTTTATATTTATCTTTTAAATGTTTTAATAATTCTTTTTTTTTAACTAATTCAGATTCTAAATCAAGTATTATATTTTGTGTTTTATTTAAATTAGAAAAAGCTATTCTTTTTTCTTCTTTTGAAAGAAATTTTTTAATAATGATTCCCTCTCCGGGATTTCTTTCTAAAAAAT
>JAQVLH010000157.1 GCA_028704265.1 Candidatus Nanoarchaeia archaeon | reverse complement strand
TTTTCCTTTTTTAATTAGAATCCAATAACCATCTTTTGTATTAATGTAGTTTAATCCCATTCTCATTTTTTTTATGGGATTATTTATTTTAATTCCAACTTTTGTTTCCGCAGTATTCAATATTTTTAAATATTCATTGTTTTCTTTCTCTAAGCCAAGTATAGCTCCAATTAGTCCCAGGGCTGTAGGAGGTGGAATAATCGAAAAAGAAACCGGAGAACTTGTTGCCCAAAATACTTTAAAATGTGCAAACTCTCCCCACACATCAAATATTAATGTTTTCATATTAATATGTCAGTTTTGTTATTATATCCTTATTAAATTCTTTTAGAATTGCATCTAAATCTTCAGTAAATTTTAATTCACTATCAACGATGTATTCTATCTTATCAATTCTTTCTTTATTCATTTGTAATTTTTCTTTTAGTTTTGAAATATTAATTTTATAATCTTCCGGTGTTCGAATAGAGAAGTCATTCATTCCTTCGTTAAATTCCAACTTTAATGTTTTATTCAATTCACCAATATGATAATTGTTTTCTTTATAAGTAATTTTCATAAGCAATCTTGGCTGCTGCCCGATTTTTGAACGTGAAATAAGGTTTTTAGTTCCATTCCAAATTGCTTCCATAAGCAATTCTATATCTTCATCTTTTAATTGTGTATGCTTTGCAGCATTTTCGTTCACAATTCCATAAAATCCAATTAATGAATAGGGAAGAACGTATTCTTCGCGGAATGTCTTTTGTGTTGCACCTTCTTTTGAAGCAAAAGCACCTGTTCCCTTTGAATAATGTAATTTTACTTTATGCAAAGAAACGCCCATTTGAAATTGAACGGGACCTGTTAAGGCAATATTACCAGAATTTTCTTCAGAACTTTTTGCTTCTTCTGTATCAATTAAAGCTTCCTGCACATTCTTTTCTTTTTTATTTTTCGTCTTTCCTTTTTTGATAGTTATAGTTGAACCAAATAATCTAATGTCAATGCATTTATCTAAAATATTATTTGTACTATAGTCAAATGTACTTGCTCTTTTGTCTGAAGTTTCTACAACACCATTTTCATCAGTAATTTCCTGAATGAAAATATCTTGTTTTTTAAAATCTTTTAAATAATCTCTGATTGTTCTTTTCAAGCGAACATCTGTAACAATGTTTAGTCCGGTTTCTTCGTCAATTCTTGGCTTGTTTTCATCGACTGGGTCGCCATTTGGATTTGCCCAAGATACATCATAAAGAAATAAAATTTCAGCTCTTTTCATTTCAGTTTTTTCCATTTTGATTCTCCTTATTATTAGAATTATTAAATTTTGAATAAATCTCATATTGCATACTCATACCACAGGAAAAATAAAAATTCATCTCGTCAATTGACATATTCCATTTGACTGTGGATTTTAGAAAATAATCATTAATCGTACTGATTAATTTTTTATCCCAAGTTTTAAGTTTGTCGTATTGATGAAGCTTTTCAGTTGCTTTCGGAATAAGACCTTTAAACTCAATTTCATTCATTTTTAAACTTTTTAGATGATGCCAGAATGGTTCAGCACCTCTGTCGGTTCTTTGAATATAAAGTAAATTTTCTACTAATGCACCCAACAATAATAAACCTCGCTTTTCAGGCGTATTGAGTTGCATTGAATACTTTTCAAAAAAATCATTAAAAATGGGGTCTTCCATCTTAACTCCTTCATTAATTGGTAAAATATGTAAATTATAAAAAAACATAAAATTCATTATCGCATCTTTAATTAGATAATATTTTTGATTATAAGAAGGTTTATTTTTATAGTTTTCAGTCTTTTTTTTAGATTTAGTTTTATTATTATCAGATTTTTTTTCATAAATGGCATTTCTAATTTTCTTCATAAAGAATTTTAAAAGAAAATCTAATTCTAAATTCTTTTCTTTAAAAACTGAATCAATAATAGTTAGAAAATATTCGTCAAGGTCATTCCCTTTTTTCCCATCATCTGACTTTGAAAAAAATTGCCGTATTTTTATAAAAGTAAATATAGTTTTATACTCATTACTGCTAAAAGCGTTTTCTACTATTTTTTTCACTTCAAATATTTTTCTCAATCTTGAAGGAAGGACGTCGTCAATTAAATAATTTATTCTTAAATCGTTTCCATTAGCTTTAAGAAATAAAAATGAATATGATAAATAATTTTCCTGTTCTTTTAATAATTCTAATATTAATTGTTCATTTTCAATATAATCGTTTTTAGAATTATTATTTAAAGTTATTTTTTTTGTAAAATCTTCAATAATGTTTAATATCTCTTTAAAAAGTTCTTTGTCACTTGTCAGAAGCTTTGGTACTAATATATATTCTAATCCTCCAATTCTAAACCTAAATTTTTCTTCTAAATACTTTTTTCCTTGTGTAACAAACATATCGCAATTTGTACAAATTGGATAATTTTTCAAAGCTGAAGTAATATCAAAACCTCCTGTTATATATCCCAATTTATCATTATTATAAAACTTGTAAGCTTTTGCTCCATTAATTAGCTTTGAACTTTTACTTGAACATATTGAACAACTATTTCTATCATTTTGTGTTGAATTTATATTCTTTTTTTTATCTGGGGAGTAATCTAGCAAAAACTTATTTTTCAAATAACTTATTTCATAAGGAAAATGCTCATCATAAATTATAGAAATAATTATTGCTTTATTTTTATTTTCTTTCTGGCTATTAATACTTTGGAAAACCTCATTTGCTTTAATAACTAATTTTTCTTTAATATTACTAAATTCACTTTCCAAATTTTTTATTGTCATTAAAAACAAATCATTATTATCCTCTACTTTTATGTTTTTAAAATAGTTAATAAAATCATCTATTTTTTCTTTGACATCAACGATTTTAAATATTGTTATAGCTGGTACTTTTAATTTTTCATTTCCTTTTGGCGCTTTTAATAAAAATTTGTAGCTCATTTCCTTTTCATACTGAATCGGGTAAATATTATCAATATTTGATAAATCTAAAATTAAAACTTGTGCTATTTTATCCGAAGGTCTTTCAGTATAGACTTTAATTGGGTCAATTTCTTGCTCTCCTTGTTGAATTGCCCCTAAATCTCTTATAGCTTTTATC
>JAQVLH010000015.1 GCA_028704265.1 Candidatus Nanoarchaeia archaeon | reverse complement strand
AATGAAAGATTTATCAACTAAAAAGATTTTAAAAATTTTTTACTTAGATTTTAACCTTAATACTTTAAATGATTTAAGGACTATTCCTTCAGAAAAAGAATTAGGAAAACAAATAATTGTAATAATTGACAGGTTCGAATTAATACTTTCATTATCAAATAGTTTGCAGGAAAAAATTGTTAAATTAATGGCTGATTTATGCGAATCAAAAATCACATTAATATTAACCACTAGCGATGATTTGCTTAAAAAAATGACAAAAATGGATGAAAAGTTAAAAAAATATTTTAAAGTTTTAAATGTTCCTCCAATAAGCTTGGTTGAAGCTAAAAAATTAGTCATCTCAAGGCTTGATGAAGTTAAAAAAGCAGACAAAGGAACAATTCGCCCATTTACTGAAAATGAAATTGAAAAAATTCATAAAAACGCGAAAGGCAACCCAAGAATAATATTAATGCTTTTAGCTTCGCTTTATGAAGACCATAAAAGCAAGATACAATGAAGCACACTAAAAAAATTACAGTATTATTAGTTTTAATATTTTTAATACATCAATTATTTGGAATATTCGTAATCTCTAATATTGTTACTGATTTAAGCACGGAGTATTCAGATGAGCAATTAAGTTCAGAGGTTATATTTTTTCCTTTTTTTTTAATATTTGCTTCATTAATTTTTATAATTTTAAGCAGATTTAAAAAAATAATAAAATATTGGTATATTTTAGCAATGGTGCTTTGCGGATATATTACATTATCAGCACTAATTGAGCCTTATCAGGCAATAATTCTGTCAATTCTGATAATTTTAGTTAAAAAATTAACTGATGATGATTATTTTAATAATTTATCAGAATTAATTATTTATCCTTCAATAGCAATAATACTATTGCCAGTGATTAATTTATTATCAGCAATAATTTTACTTATTCTTATCAGTGTTTATGATTTTTTAGCTGTTTATTTTTCAAAACACATGGTGCTTTTAGCAAAAACTCAAATAAAAAATACTATTTTTTCAGGCATTAAAATAAGATACGGCAAAGAATCAGCAATAATAGGGGGAGGAGACATAGCTTTTGTAATGATATTAGTCTCAGTAATATTTCGAGATTATGGGTTGTTTAATTCAGTAGTTACAGCGCTTTCGTCAAGCATAGGGCTGCTTACTTTGCTGTTGCTGGCTCAGAAAAAAAAGTTTTATCCAGCAATGCCATTTTTAACAATTAGCTCAATTATTGGTTTTTTCTTTTCAATTCTTTTAACAAGTTCATTATAATTGAAGCAATATTAGAATAAGTAATATCAAAACTTTTTCCGCTAAATTCAACAAAATCAATAGCAACTAATTCATTTTCTTTAATGATTTTAATCAACAAATCATTATAATACTTTAAGCTTTCACCAAAAGGTTCAGGAGTAGAGCAAGAAGGTACATAAACACTATCAATTGCATCAATATCAAAACTAATATATAATTTTTTATCTTTCAAACCTTTTAAATTGTTAATCATAATCCCTTTGCTTTTAACATAATCATACTCTTCTTTAGAATAAACTCTTTGGCCAATTAAATAAACATTTTTTGCTCCCACTTTTTCAATAATACTTTTTAAAAAACAGGCATTTTCTTCGCCTGTTTCTCTAACATCCATATGAGCATCAAAAACAACTATTGCTAAATCCTTCACTTTATTATTTAATTCTAAAAAACAATCCTTAGTTATTGAATGCTCTCCTCCAAAAATAAATAATACTTGTTTATTAAGTTTAGAAGCTATTTCTTTAATATTTTTTAAATTACCTTCATCGCAGATTTTTAATTCATCAAAACAGCATTTTCCATCAGCATTATCAAAATCATCTTTATTATTAATTGCAAATCTAAGCAAGTCAGGTCCTTTTTTATTCAAAGGATTAGGGGTAAAAGAAACAATTTTAGGAATTCCAAGAAAACAAATATTGCAGTCCAAGAATCCGTAAATTGAATTATCTATTTTCATTTGCTTATTTCTTCTTTAGAAATTGTTGCAAATCCAGGATAAATTAATACAAAATTTTCTTCTAATCCAACTATATCACTATTTGCTGCTTCACAAGTCTTTTTAATCTTGTCAATTGATCTTTTTAATTCAACAGCATCTTTTTCTTTTAATTTTTTATAATTAGCTAAGATTATATAATTTCCTTCTCTAATATAATCAAGTATTTTTTTAGTATCATTTGCATCTTCAATTTGCAAATATTTAATATAAACTTTGAATTTTTCTTTTTCAGCTGAAGGTTTTACTTCAACTAATTCTTCAATGTCGTTTTTTTCATTATAATCTTCATCATAAGATATTTTTGTAGTTCCAGTAAGCTTTTCTGCGAATTTTTTTATTTTGTCAAACATTTAAATCACTTAATATTTTTGAAGTAATACATTATTTATATATTTTGTGATGATTCTAAAAGAGATACTATATTCCATATTTGCATTCTAGTATAAGTCGGAACTGAAGCATTATCAGCCAAAAGGTCTAAATTCTGTATTGCGTTGTCAATTTTAACTTTTTCATCACCATTATTTAATAAAATAGTTTTAACTTTTTCACAAGTTTGTTTAATATTCTTAGGAACACTTGAATCTTCAATTATTTCAACTAATAATTCAATACTTGATTCAATATTTTCTAAAGTCATAAATTATTTTTCACCTTTAATCATTTTCATAATTTTTGCTTGAGTTTCAGTCATTTTTTGTGAAATTTTATCAATTTGCTTTGAAATAACGCTATCTCTTAATTCAGAACTTTGTATTTTTTCAGCCAAAGAAGTAATTAATTCTTCTTTATCCTTTTTTATCATAATAGTTCCAACAATCTCATAAGTTTCTTGGTTTCCAAGTTTTTTTAATTCACCCATAGAATGCTCCATTTCTATTAATTGGGATTGAAGATTTTGTTTTTGCATATTAAGCATTTGAAATTGCTGCTGATATTGCTGAAGTTTAATTACATCTTGTTCAGCTTCTTTTGGAACATCTATTGCCATATTATTTTTCACCCTTTATTTTAATTGCTTCTTCATAAGTAATTATTAACCTTAATACATGATTAATTATGATTTTTAAGGCATTAATATCTTTTGCTTCAAAATTAATTAATAATTCATCCTTTAAAACTTTTATTTTAACATTTGATCTTACTGATTCATTGGAAGCTATTTCCAAAATTATTGAATTATATATATTTTTTGAATCCACTGATTTAATGCTTATTTTTGCAGTATTCATAATGCTTTTAATTTTCTATCAGTACTTACTGGCTTTTTTACCAATATTTTTGATCCGCAAAAAGGACATCTAATTCTTTTTTTTACGCTTTCATTATCAATTTCTTTTTTGCATGTTAAACAACTATAACTCATTTTTTTTCATACCTCTAGTTTAATGTATACGCTTTTCCTGCAATTTTTGCATTGCATTTCTTACAAACATATATTCCTTTGCTTAATCTTTTCATTGTACCAGTTTTACAAACTGTGCACATTTGATCTTTATGCTGTTCAATTTCAATATTTTTTACAGTTCTTCTAATTTTTGTTCCATATCTAGGACCAAATCTTCCTGCTGAACCTGCTTTTTTAGTAACCATTTTATTTAAACACCTTTTTTAATTTTTATATCTTCCAGTTATGTCAATTAAATCAACATGCCCTAAAAATAATGCTCTGCAGCAATATTTATCAAGACCTAATTCATCTAATGCTTTTTTTGAACCCACTTTTTTTTCAAGCTCTTTGTATTTCTCCCATAAATGTGCTATGGGTTTTCCGCAACTAAAACATCTTATTGGAATAATCATATTAATTTACCTCTTACTCATTTGCCTACTGCTTCTTGCAGCTGATCTGTAAGGTTTCTGAGGTTCAGTTCTTCTAATATCAGCAACTAATAAATTCCTGTCATATTCAAGAAACTTGTTCCTTAAAGAATCCTTTTTAAAATATTCAACCATTGCTTTTGCAATTGCAAGCCTTGCAGCTTCAGCTTGGCTTTGCCATCCGCCACCTTTAACATTTACTTTAACATCAACGCTTTTAGCTAAATCTTCTGAAAGAATTAAAGGTTCCATTATTTTTAATCTTGCAATTTCATTACTATAAACATTTAAATTAAGATGATTAATTTTTATAATTCCTGTTCCTTTAGCAATTATTGCTCTTGCAATACTTGTTTTTCTTTTACCTGAAGTAATAATATTTTTTACAGTTTTAGCTACCATTACCATTTACCTCCTAATTGCTTACATAATGTACTAACTACTACATATTTATTATGCATTAAATCAGAACTCTTTTTGCATTTAAAATCCTTGCTAATTTTATCTTTATATTCATCAGGCACTCCAATAAAGGTTTTAACTCTTTCAAAAGCAGGTTTACCTAAAGTGCTTTTATAACTAAACATTCCCCTAATTGCTTTTCTAACAAATCTATCAGGTCTTTTTGCTGGAAAAGGTCCTGACTCAGTGCTACCTCTGTGAAGCTTTTCAACATAATCATTTAAAATAGTTTTTTTAGATCCGCTAATTACTATTTTTTCGCAATTAAGAATTATTACTTCTTTATTCATTCTTGCAAGTTTTGAAACCTGTACGCCTAATCTTCCTAAAATGCAGTCAGCTGCATCAATAACGATTTTATCCAAGTATTATCACCTTTTGTGGAATTTTTCCTTCCTTTGCTAATTCATCAATTAATTTAGCATTAGAACCGCTTTTAACTAGTTTCTCCATTGCAGATTTACTGTAATAAAATGCCATAATATTAACTTTATGATTCATGTCTCCGCTGCTTAAAACTTTACCAAGAACTATAACATTGCTTCCTTCAACAGAATATCTATTAATCTTTGATATATTAATATCCCTTTTTTGCCTTGCAGATTTTTTAAGCTCATTAACAATTCTTTCAAATAAAGGTTTTTTTGTCTTTCTGTAAAGTTTTTCAAAATCATTAATCAAACCTTGAGTATGATAACTAGTAGTTCCTTTTTTCATAATAAGACTAAAAAATAGTGATGAATTTAAAAAGTTTACTAATTACATTAAAAAATCTAAAATCTTAAGAGTTATATAATTGAAATAATAAATTTATAGCAGTATTATTAACAATATAAATGAAGTCTTTAAATAATTATTTTAAGACAAAAATAAACATAAAATAATTATTATTAGCTTATAATACCATAAAATACTGTTGTTACTATTAATTATTTAATTTTAATATAAAAATATTCATCATATGAGCTAAAACCTAAAGGCAAACATTGGCCTTCGGATTTTTGGATAATAAGCTTTTTTTCATTAATATTAATATTAAACCCATATTCTTTGAATTTATTTACAGCATTTTTTGCTTCATTTAAAGAAATATATTTCATAAGCAATATTTCTGCAAGGTTACTGATATCTTCGCATTCTTTCTCATAATCAATAAGATTAAGCTTTCCAAATAATTTAAGAGTTTTAGGATTAATTTCATCCTTTGTAAAATAACTTCCTACAATCATTTTTTTTGTATATAATTTATCAGGAAAATAGCAATTTATTCTTAATTTTTCCAATATATAATTTCTAAACACATATTCAAGATTAATTTTTTCATAATTATAATACGCTTCTATTACTTTATTTTTAATCTTTTCAATATGAGGTAAATGTTCGCTTTCTAGCAAGCTTATATTTTTTTTTAATTCATCCCATTTCATTTTTTATCAAAGCCTCCTTTTTCATTAAATTTTGCTCATATTTTTTAATCCTAATTTGTACTTGTCAAGGGTGCAGGGATTCTTAATTAATTTCTTATCTTTAACATGCTTTAAAACCCCATTTCTCGTTATTGTACCTTGCTGGCTTTTCAGTTCAGCTTCAAAGATTTTTGCGCTATAAAATAATTCGTTATTTAAATTATAATAAAAAACGTTGTCAACGCTGAATTCAACCCCTAAATATTCAATAATGTTTCTTTCCTGCTTAATCACTAATTGTTTTTTAAAAAAATAATCAATATCATTAATATTAGCAAGATTTATTCCAAGATTTAGCGAAATTTCTTCCAAAGATTCAAGCTCAAGTCTTTTTTTCAATCCTTTATTGTCATATATAGGAATTTTCAAAGTAGGAGTATACACTCCATTAACTTCTCTTATTCTTAATGTTGAATTTTTAGGCATGCTTTCACTAAAATAATAAGTGTCTGTCATCATTTGCATAGTATAGCCTTTGCCGGTAATTTTCTGAAGTTCATTAGTCAAAGCTTCCAAGTTTTCAACAAAATACTTTGATTCATTCTCCAGATTTGCTTTTTTTGCTTCATTCATGTATTCATTCATTTTTATTTTCCTCCCTTAATTTATAATAATTGCAAATACAAAGATAAAAAAATGTGTTGTCAAATAATTAACAACAAATATTTAAATAATAATTTTATCAGAATAATTATGGACATAATCTCATCATTAAATAATATAGGGTTATCAATAAACGAATCAAAAATATATTATGCACTTATAAAAATGGGAGAAAACAAAGCTGGAGAAATAAGCAAAAAATTAGGATTTAATAGAACAACAACGTATGATTTGCTTCAAAAATTAATAGATAAAGGACTGATAGCTTATTCAATAAATTCAAAAACAAAATATTTTAAGGCATCAAATCCGCAGCAATTATATAATTTCATAAAAGAAAAAGAAATACTTGTAGAGCAAACTCTTCCGTTTTTAAAAAAAGAATACAATAATTCTGATTCTGAAAATAATATTTTATTATATAAAGGCTACAAAGGTATAAAAACAGTTTTTGAAGATATAATTAATTCATTAAAACCCAAAGAGATTAATCGAGTATTTGATTCAGAGGGCCAGTTTACTGAAAAAATGCCATTCTTTTCTCCCCATTTCATAAAATCATTGGAAAAGAAAAAAATAAATGTAAAACATTTGGTAAGAGAGGGAATAGATATTAAACCAAGCAAGACAACTCAAGTAAAATATTTAAAAAATGAAAAAATATCAAACGCAACAATAGATGTATATTCAGATAAAACTTTATTGATATTATGGGAAGAGAAACCTAATGCAGTTTTAATCCAAAATAAATCATTGGCTGAATTAATGAAATATTATTTTGAGCAAATATGGAAAAAATAATCAAAATATTTTTTTACAGTATTTATTGATTTTGCAAATACTGCATTTAGGATTAATCGGGGTGCAAATTTTTTGGCCATATGCAACTAAAATACTATTAATGGTTTTCCAATATTTTTTAGGCAAAATTTTTTTTAAAGCTTTTTCTGTCTGAAAAGGATTACTAGTTTTAACCCAGCCAATTCTATTGCTAATTCTGTGAACATGAGTGTCAACACAAATTTCATCATTGCCATAAACAACTGACAAAAATAAATTAGCCACTTTTCTTCCAACTCCATCAATTTTAATTAAATTTTCAAAAGTATTTGGAATTTTTTCCAAAGTTTCCAATTTTTTCAAATGCTTTGCTTTAATTTTGTAAAAACCAACAGGGTAAATTAATTTTTCAATTTGTTCAATTTTTAATTTATTTAAATCTTTAATATTATTAATTTTAGAAAATAATCTTTCGCTAGCTTCTAAAGTAACTTTGTCTTTAGTTCTTGTCGATAAAATGGCACTGATTAAAACTTTGTCAGGATTATTTGATTGAAATGCAATAAGATTAATCACAGGCACGTCAAAATTAATAACTTCCTTTTTTAATATTTCAATAATTTTTTTATGGTCCATAATTAAATAAACAATAGCTCTTTTAATAAATCCTTATTCTTTTTTAATGATATATGATGGAATAATTCCATTTTCATTAATTAATTCTGAAACATTATTTACTTTTTCAAATAAATTTTCAGAAGAATCTTCAATATTTTTTAGCAACTGATTATAATACATGCCGAAGCTTTCGCTTTTAAATTTAATTTTATTTAAAAAATTATTTTTTTTATTAATATCTTCAACGCATTTGTTTATTTTTATGCAATATTTGCTTAATAAATTTTCATTTATCATCTCCTTTCCTTCAATGAAATCTTCAATAAATTTTTTTTTAGATTTAGTAATAATTCCTTTCAAATTAAGAAAAGCCTCATTTCTTGATAGCCTATTTTTCCAATCATAAAGCTCTTTATTTATTTCTTCTGCATCTTTTCTTACATTTAAATATCCGGAAATGTCTTTAATTTTATAAGATAAATTGCAATAATTATTTGCAATTTTTTCTAAACCTATAAGAGAAATGTAAGCTACAGTATTTTTTAATCCATTTTTAATGTATTCAAACCTTTCTTTCATTTAAATAAAATTAAATAAAACTATTTATAAATATAACTAAAAGCTTCAAAAATCATTAAAAACAAAAATTAAAAATATTAATATTATATTAAAAATTATTTCTTTTTAATGTCTAAAATTTTAATAGTAAAAGTCAATGATTTTCCTGCTAACTCATGGTTAAAATCAATAGAAACCACTTCATTTGAAATAAGAGTAATCATTCCGCTCATTCCATTAGAAGCACTTAAAGGCATTCCAACAACTGGCTCTGTTCCAATTGCTTCTTTTAACTCAGATTTGTTAATGTTCTGGATTAATTCATCTCTTTTATTACCATAAGCTTGTTCTGGAGGCAAAGTAAAAGTTTTTTCTTGCCCTATACTCATTCCTATAACTGCAGTGTCAAAACCTGCAATCATTTGGCCAGCTCCAGCAGTAAATTCTAAAGCATTCTGTCCTACATTTGAATCAAAAACTGTTCCGTCACTTAAAGTTCCGGTATATTCTAAAGACACTTGGTCGCCATTTTCAATATTCATTTTATTCACGCATCCACTTAATAAAATTACAAAAATAAGGTATATTAAAAGCTTTTTCATAATAATAAAACTATAATTTAGATATTAAAAATTTTTACATTAATATTATTACAAGGGTACAAATTCAATAATATTTAAATTATGATTTTCTCTAAAATTTTTTGAAAGCTCAATCATTTCATTATTTAATCCCATATCTGCAGATAATAAATAAATATTATCAAATTGTTCCCCAAATCTTTTGTAAAATTCATAAATTTCTAAATCCGCTTTGTGAAAATGAACTTCCCCGTTTTCTCTTATGTCAGTAAATTTTTCTAAAACTTTTTCATTAATAAATTTTAAACTTTTAAATGGAGGAACAAGTATTAATTTTGGATTAGTAAGCAGCTGAATAATATCTTCCTTTATTATTTTTTTGATTCTTGAAATATTCTTAGTCTCTGATTTTATAATATTATTATATTCTTTTACAACTTCAATAGGAACTATTAATCCTTCCGAATCGGCATTCAAAGATTTTGGAGATATTATTTTTCTGTAATATTTTTCCCTGAATTTTGACAAATAACTAGTATCTAATATTGCATATTTTTCAAAAGAGCCAATATTTGAAGCAAGCAATAAATAATTAATAATCCCGTTGCAAATTCCTGCATTCACCAATTCAATTTTTTGCTTGTCAAAATCTTTTATAAAAGAGCTTAAACTCTTTGCATAATCTTCAAATCTTCCCAGTTCTTTCAGGCATCTTGAAGAAAATTCAGTTGCGTAATCCTTTTTTAATCCTCTAAATTCATAGTTAATGTCAACATCAAAAAGCAAATGCTCCAAATCCTCAGATTTAACAGAGGTTTTTTTTGAAAATTCTTCTTTTAAATAAATTAAATAATTATATTCGCCGTCAAAATATCCTTTATTATATGATTCTTTTTTAGTTTCTTCTAATTTATTTCTAAATTTTTCGGATTTTTCAGCCAATAATTTTTGATATTTATCCACCGATTTGTCAAATTTTTCTTCTTTTTTATCCAATAATTGATTAAAATTTATGGAATTTTCGTATAATTCTTTGTTAAAAATTAATTTAAATGCATATTTTATCCTATTAAATGCTTCTTTCACTGCCATAGCTTTAATCAAATAAAAAAAATCTACTTAAAAAACTATGTTTTTAAATAAAAAAATAAAAAAAATAATAAAAAAAAGTAATTATTTTTTCTTTAACTTTAAAACCTTGTAAAGAACTACTCCTGAGGTTATTGCAGATACTACATTTAACCAATCAGCAGAAGCAATTATACCATCAGACATACCGCTGTATGATAAAATTACAACTCCTAAAATGTATAATAATAAAGTATATTTGTTTAATTCATCTTTTTTCATCTTTATTATTTGCACAATCCATCCTATGCAGATTAATCCTAATCCAAATTCTGTAATCATATCCACAAATATTCAAGGACAGTATTTAAAGGTTTTTTTTTAAAAAATTAATTTAGTTAAATTTATTACTAAAGATTTGTAATATATTTAATATAGTGATTAATCATGTCTTTTAAAAAAAAAATTAATAAAAATTTATGGGTTTTAATTCCTGCTTATAATGAAGAAAAATCAATAAAAGAAGTTATTAATAGGACTAAAAAATTTGTTAGTAATATATTAATAATTAATGATGGAAGCACAGATAATACTCATTTAATATTAAATAAAATAAAAAATATTGAAGTTATTAATATTCTAAATAATTCAGGAAAAGCTAATGCTTTGAAACTAGGAATGGAGTATTTGAAAAAAAAAGATGCAAAAAGAATTATAACTATTGATGGTGATTTGCAGCATTTGCCTGAAGAAATACCTTTTTTATTAGAGATTAATGCAGATTTAGTAATTGGTGCAAGAAAAAAATTAAACACTCCAATGCCTATTATTAGAAAAATAGGAAATTATTTAGCATCTAAAATTATTTTAATGCAATTAGGCATTAAAATAAAAGATCCGCAAAGCGGTTTTAGAATATATAATCAAAATGCGCTGAATGAATTAAATTTTGAAGGCAATAATTTTAATATTGAAAAAAAAACTTTAGAACAGGCATGCAAAAAAAAACTTAGCATAAAAGAAGTGCCAATTTCATGTATTTATAATATTAAACGAAAATCTTATTTTAAATTAAAAGATGCAATTGAATTTTTAAAAAATTAATAAAAAATTTCGATATTTAGCGATAAAAAATTATATAATAAAAATAATTTAATTTTGTAATGCTTGATACATTAATAAAAAAAAATATCCAAGAAAATTATAATACCTCATTAGCTATTAATCAAATAAAGAGTGATGCAGAAAGAGGTGATTTTTTTAGAGTTTATTTTTCTTTAGAGCAAGGTTTACAATATTTCAGCAATGAAGAAATGAAAGATGCTAAAACTATTGGAAATAAAGGTATTGAAGATAGTCTTAGGATTGCAATGATTGATGCACAAAGAGGCTTAGTTTCTTCAATGAATACTTATTTATCTCTTGCTTCAAAATATTCCATTCTTTTTAATGAAGATATTAGCAAAGAATTAGAAACAATTATGGAGCTTGGAAATAAAAATAAACTTCCAGATAACAATGATAAAATACCTCGTAAAACTAATTGCATGATTCGTATTGCAGGCTATGCTGATTTATAAATTAATTTAATTATTTCAAATCATCTTCATTAATAATTCTTAAAACATCATTTGCTATTTTTTTGCTAAAATCTTTGCCAAAAATTGATAAATTATTCAATTGATTAATAAGCATTACTATTAAAAAAATAGATGCTGCAAAAATTATTTTAATAAAATCAACAATAATTGAATCAATTTTTAAAAAATGAAATGAAACTGCAGCCAATCCTGCAAAAACAATTATTAAAATCCAATGAAAATTCTTAAGCTTTTCATTGTATGAGGCTATTATCATTTTTCTATTCAGCTGAAGTTGGCAAATGACATCCCAAATGCCGTCAAAAAATGAATAATTAGAAATCAACTCAGACTCTTTTTTTGTAATGCCAGATATTGATTTGACAATAGAGCTTATCGTGCTTGAAGAATGAAATTCATTGTAAGCCCAGTCATTGTTTTTTAAAATCTTTTCATAATGATTGCTAATGATTCCTTTAATCTCTCCTTGAATCCTTGGAACAATAGAAAAAGCTCTATAAAGGTAAGAATAATAACCATCTCTTTGCGCAATAATATCATTAATTTTAGTATATCTGTTATTTTGCCTGTTAATAAAAAAGCTGCTGAACATTCCAAAAAAGAAAACACTAGCAATAACTAATTGAGAGGCAACGTTTATTTCAATGTCAATTTCGATAAAAAATATAAAAAATGAATAAATTAATATGCATAAAATCAAAACAATCCATTGAAATGAATCTTTCATATAACTGATAAAAAAATCATTGCTTTTTTATAAAACTTTCATAAAAAATAATATTTTTATTTGCTATTATTTAATAATTTATTAATGAAAAAAGAGTCGCATGAATTAAATAACTAAATTAATTTTATTAATATTTAAATCATTTCTATATTTTTTAGCAATTTCTAAAAAATCTTTCCAAAAAATATTAAATTTGTTTAATCTTTCATACCCTTCTGATTCCCCTACTTGGTGCATTTTTTTTACTAAAATTTCTAAAGAATCATTTTCATTTATTTCATTATTTTTTGTTAAATCAGCAAAATTAAGCAATAAAGTTTTATGCCAATTTTTTTCAAAAAATTCTGAAAAACAATATTTTTTTTTTAAATCTTCAACTTCATTTA
>JAQVLH010000014.1 GCA_028704265.1 Candidatus Nanoarchaeia archaeon | reverse complement strand
AGCAACAGAATCAGATAATTTAGCAATATTAGGTGTTGCTGAACAATTAAAGGACAAAGGAAATCATATAATAACAACAAAAATAGAACACAAAGCAATTTTAGATCCATGTAAATACTTAGAATCAAAAGGATATATTATTTCTTATCTTAATGTTAATAAAGAAGGAAACATAAATATTGAAGAATTAAAATCACTAATTACTCAAAAAACAATTCTAATCTCAATAATGTCAGCAAATAATGAAATAGGAACTATTAATCCCTTAAATGAAATTGGAAAAATAGCTAAAGAACATAAAATTTTATTTCATACTGATGCCGCACAAGCATTTGGACATATACCTTTGAATATTAATGAAATGAATATTGATCTAATGTCTATTTCTGGACATAAAATATATGGTCCAAAAGGAGTTGGAGCAATTTATGTAAAAGAAGGAGTAAAACTAAACCCAATTATGTACGGAGGTGGTCATGAAAGAGGATTGAGGTCAGGAACATTAAATACTCCGGGAATTGTAGGTTTAGGTGCTGCTTCTAGAATAGCTAAAGAAGAATTATTACAAAATAGTAATAGAATAAAAAAATTGAGAGATAAATTATATGAACTTATTTCATCAAAAATAAAAGTCGAAATTAACGGAACATTAAAAAACAGATTACCTCATAATTTAAGTTTATACATTGAAGGAATAGATGCTAAAGCTTTAATTAATGAAATAAAAGATTATGTAGCTTGTTCTACAGGATCAGCATGCACATCTAATAATATAAAACCTTCATATGTTATTTTGTCTTTAGGTTATAATGCAAATAGAGCAAATTCTACTATTCGTTTTGGGCTTGGAAGATTTACAACAGATGAAGAAATAGAACAAGTTGCAAAAATATTAATCAAATCAGTTGAAAAATTAAAACGATTATGAAGTGAAAAAATGGTAAATAAAAAAGAAGAAATTGAAGATTCAGTATTTAATCATAAAACACTTGATGAAATTTATGAAGAAATACAAAAAGTCTATCTTACTAATAATAAACCTTGGGTAATTGGTTATAGTGGAGGTAAAGATTCAACAACTATTGTTCAACTAATTTGGGAAGCAATATCTAAACTTCCTGAACAAAAAAGATTAACACCTATTTTTATAATTTCATCTAATACTCTAATAGAATCTCCTATTTTACTAAATCATGTTAAAACTATGCAAGAAAAAATAAGAACTGCATCCGATGAACAAAAAATGCCATTTCGATTTGAACATTTAAAACCAAAAATAAATGACACTTTTTGGGTTAATTTAATAGGTAAAGGATATCCTGCTCCAACAAGAATGTTTAGGTGGTGTACTGAAAGATTAAAAATTAATACTGCAGATGATTTTATTTTAAATAAAGTAAGTGAATTTGGAGAAGTTATATTAGTTTTAGGAGTACGAAAACAAGAAAGTACAGCACGTGCGCAAACAATTAATAATTATAGTATCAAAGATTCTGTATTATCTAGACATTCTAAATTCTCGAATGCTTTTGTCTATACTCCAATTAAAGATTTTACAGTAAAAGATGTTTGGACATATTTACTTCAAAAAAAATCACCATGGGGGGCAGATAATAAAGATTTGTTAAATATGTATAAAAATCAAGGAAATGGAGAATGCCCTTTAGTTATGGATACATCAACACCAACTTGCGGAGGTAGTCGTTTTGGTTGTTGGACTTGTACTTTAGTTAAAGTTGATAAATCAATGGAAAATTTAATCGAAAGCGGAGAAAATTGGATGATTCCATTATCAAATATTAGAGATTTATTATATTCAACAACGGATCCTGAAAAAAAGCACATGTATAGAGAAGCTAAAGGAAGAAACGGAAAAATCAGAATAAAAACTGATGGTACAGGAATTTCATTTGGACCATATAAAATGGAGTTTCGTAAAGAACTCTTTAAAAAATTACTTGAAACAGAAATTTTAATTAAAAAAAAATATGGAAAAGATTTTACTGTAATTTATCCTGAAGAAATACACGAAATTCGTAAAACATGGTTATTAGAATCAGTTGATTGGGAAGATTCAATTCCTAAAATATATAAAGAAGTAACTGGCAATGATTTAAACTGGATAAATGAAGATCTTGGTTTATTTAATCAAGATGAAAAAAAATTAATTAAAGGAATATGTGAAAAGAATGATTTTCCTTCTAGTTTACTTATAAAATTATTAGATGCAGAAAGACAAATACAAGGAATGACAAAAAGAGGATCAATACTTGGAAAAATAGAAAAAATATTTAGTGAAGAATGGAGAAATGAAGAAGAAGTATTAAGAGGTGAATTATATGATAATTAAAAAAATGATACTTGAAAATTACGGACTTTATTATGGGCGTCAAGAATTTGATTTAAATCCTAGTGGAAAAAAGAATATAATATTAATAGGTGGAAAAAATGGTAATGGAAAAACTACTTTTTTTGAAGCAATCCAATTAGGTTTGTATGGAGCTAGAATATTTGACAAAAAAAGTCAAAAAAAATATCAAGATTTTTTACTAAATAGAATACATTTTAATCCATTTCTTAAAGAACAACCAAACCATGCATCTATTCAAATAGAATTTGAATATTCTTCACTTGGCGAATTATATAATTATAAAGTAAAAAGATATTGGGAAAAACAAGGTAATGATATAATTGAAAAAATTGGAATTTTAAAAAATGATAAACCTCTAAATGATTTAGAATCCGAACAATGGCAAGATTTTATTAATGATTTAATACCTTATGCATTGCTGAAGTTATTCTTTTTTGATGGTGAAAAAATACAAAATCTTGCAGAAGAAATAAATAATAATAATGAAGAATTAGCTAAATCATTTAAAGCTCTATTGGGATTAGATTTAATTGAAAAATTAAAAAATGATTTAAGTGTGTATTCTATAAAACAACTAAAAAATATAGGTAAAGAAGAATTACAAAAAAATATATTAGAAACCAAACAAAAAATAAATGATACTGATATTATTATTGATGATTTTAATACTGAAAAAGCACAAATTCAAGCAAAAATGGATAATATTTTATCAAATTTAGAAAAACAAGAAGAACTTGTAAGTAGAGAAGGCGGAGTATTTGCTACTAAAAGAGATTCATTAAAAACTGAAATTTCAGTTTTTGATACAAGAATTAATATATTAGATGAAAAAATGAGAGAACTTTGTTCAGATATTTTTCCTTTTGTTTTATCACCAAACCTTAATCAACAACTAAAAAATGCCATTATTCAAGAAGAAATAATAAAAAATCAAGAAATTACTGCGATTACTGTAAAAGAAAAACTTAATTTATTAAAACAAAAAATAAAAAATAATTCTTTTTGGAATGATACTACTATTAATTCAAAAAATGCTGCAAGTATCGCCCATAAAATAATATCTGAAGTTGGTAATTCTTTTATTATGCCTGAAAATTCTGATTTACTAATTCATAATGTATCTTCGCAAAATAGGGCTTTTTTAGTTCATTCAATAGATAAATCATCAATAGATAGCAAATCAAAATTTTTTGAATTAGTAAAAGAAAAAGAAGAATTATTAGAAAAAATGGGATCACAAACAAAACAATTAAATTATGCTCCATCTGAATCAATTATAAATCCTTATATTAAAAAAATAGGTGAATTGAATTTGGAATTAGGATCATTAACTCAAAAAATGAATACTATTGTAGATGAATTACGTAAAATTATGTTTTTGCAGGATAATAATAAAAGAAAATTGAATAAAGTACTTGAAGAAATGAAAAAAGAAAACGATCTTGATTTTAGAATGAGTTTAATAAATAAACTAGATATTGTCCTTAATGATTATAATAATGAATTAAAAAATAAGAAAATAGAAGAATTTTCTTCATTATTTTTAGATACTTATAATCAACTTGCAGAAAAGAAAAATGTCTTCAAAAAAATATTTGTAGATCCTGAAAACTTTTCTGTAACTTTTTATAAAGGTGAAAAAGTAGATCAAAAATCCGATCTTTCCGCAGGAGAAAAACAGATTTATGCTATCTCTGTTTTATGGACTTTAACTAAAATGTCAAAAAAAACACTACCTTTTATAATAGATACTCCCCTTGGAAGATTAGATCTGAATCATAGAGATAATTTAATAAACAATTTTTTCCCAAATGCAAGTCACCAAGTTATAATATTATCCACAGATACGGAAATAGGTAATGATTATTTAATAAGATTAAACAATAAAATTAGTAAAAAATATTTACTTAACTTTGATAATCATTGCACTACAATAAAAGAAGGCTATTTTACAGGTGATAAAAATGGAATTTAACCGAGTTAAAATTAGTTCATTAATGACAACAAAATTAAAGACATTAAAAACAAGAACAGGCCTTAATCCTAATATATTATGCAGATTAGCGCTTTGCTATTCACTAGAACACGAATCATATAATGATTTACTTCCATTAACTGTTGAAGATGGACAAGAATTTAATAGATATACTCTTTTTGGACAATATGATCTATTTTTTATCTCTTTAATAAAAGAAAAATGCGTCAAAGAAGGTTTGGATGCAGAAAAAGATTTTATGAAACAATTAAAATTTCATATAAATAACGGAATAAATATACTAAATACTAGAGTAAAATCATTATCAGATTTAACTAATTTAATAGAATAATTAATCTTTCATTTTTATTATTATCCAATTATTTTTTTGCTGATTAAGTCTTGTAAACGCATATTTACCCTTAATTTTTGTTCCTTCAAGTTTAACTATAAAATGTCCATTTTTTAAACAAGTCTCTATATTTTTTTCACTTTCATTTTTATATTTTCCATTATCCCAAATAGTTACTTTTCCAGCACCATATTGT
This sequence comes from Candidatus Nanoarchaeia archaeon, assembly GCA_028704265.1. GTDB lineage: Archaea > Nanobdellota > Nanobdellia > Tiddalikarchaeales > Tiddalikarchaeaceae > JAQTTT01. The sequence goes on along the minus strand of JAQVLH010000014.1, from coordinate 7,838 downwards.
CCTTTAGGAATAATGCCCTCAAAATTGCCATATTCTAATGGATGATCTTCAACTTCAATAGCTAATCTTCTAATGCCCTTTTCAGTAGGTATATTCTTAGGTACTGCCCAAGACTTCAAAATTCCATTAATTTCGAGTCTAAAATCATAATGTAAATTCCTTGCATGATGTTCTTGTATTATAAAATTTTTAGAAATCATATATGATGTTTATGTTAACTATTAAATTTAAATTCTTCTCTCCCTGCAAGTATTTTAAGCTCCTTCGCTCAAGCTCAGAGAGCATTAAAAAACTTGCTGCCACAATATAACACAGTGTTTGGCACCGTTCGAGAAGAAAAGCCTTCTATTCTTTCCTTGACTGACGTGCCCAAACCCCAATTTTTTCAACGAAAGTCTTTGATTGAAAAAATCGGAGGTTTGAATAGTATGAATACAAAAATGTTAGTAACTAGGGTGTGGGCAACCACAGGATTAAGCTTCAAGGTAAAGAAGCTAATCGACGAAAAAACGAGAAAGGTTTTAGAAGAAACCAATCCAGAAGTGAACCAAATAGGTATGCTGGAAGACATCAGCAAGCTACTAAGCTTAGACTGGAAGGTCTCAAGGCAGCTCTGGAGAATGAGAGAAGAGCTGAAAGCTGTTAAAGAAGGTGCTCAAGAATGAGCACCTTCATAAAAGACAGCAAAGTCGGCGACAAGCCGATTATTAGAGCCTGGGAATCCTTCTCAGGCATCTATTGGCTAGCAATTGAGCTAGCCTACAAGCAAGACTCAGTCATCAACGGAAAAGAGTACAAAGATGATGAAATCTACTTCGGATTCGTTACAGGACCCTTCCCAGAATGGGGCTACTTCTCAAGAACCGAAATAGAGCTCCTAAAGCCAATGGCTTGGGAACTAAAAAAAGAAGCCATCGGATGGCTAACTAAAGAATGCTAGGTTATACCTAGCTATTAATACTAAATTAGCTTCGCTTGATTATAGGGCTCGCTCTTCGAGCTCGCTATTTTTATAAAAAATATTTTTCTTTTAATGAATATGTTTTTCTTTTATGTATACTTGGAGATTTATGAAGATCAATCATTATAAAATATATCAATTTATTTCCTATTAAAATTTTTTCAGGTATATCTAACAATAGTTCATTATTAAAATTAAATATTAAATAATAACCTACATTTTTATTTAGAGTATTTATTTGACTAATAATTTCATTAAAACCTTTTTTTAATTGAGTTTTAGGAGAATTAGATTTTACTACTTTAATTTCCATAACTAAAGGTTCTTTTGAATTTAAATCAATAGTATCAGGTTCAATTCCTCCAAAAAGTGATTTATATATAGGAAATAATCCTTTATCAAATAACTCATTACAAACTAAATAAGTTAATTCTTTTTCTATTGTTTTTGAAGCTTTTGTTTTTAAACTTAATAATTTGTCTTTTTGATACCATTCAAATTTACTTTTAATTTTTTTAAGAAGTTCTAAATTAACATATGTTTGTTCTAAATTTTCATTAATAAAATTAATTAATTTAATTGAGTAATTTATATATTTTTTTCTTTCAAAATCAGAAAGTTTATCTTGATTATCAATAATTTTTTTAATATATGATTTTTTCATAGATAATGCTACCCTTTTTAAACAATCATCAGTATCTACGGGATAAAATTCTATAATTTGAGATAAATCTTTTAATTCATAAAAAGCATCCCAAATACTTATTCTTTGTTTATATAATAATATTTCTTCTTCTTTATAAAATAATGAAAATAATTTTTTTAATTTATTTTCTTCTTTTGAAGTTTTATTTATTATTTCAAGTACATCTTCATATATGTAAAGGTAGTTATTTTCTGAATTAAGTTTTTTAATAGATTTTTGTATAAAATCCGAAATTTCTTTATTTTTTGTATATTTTAATAATAATTGTTTTAATTCTATTTCAACATTTTTTTTTAAAATTAAATTTATTTTTTTAATATTTTTGTGATCATTATCATACTCTAATTTTATTATCTCGATTAAATGTCTAAAAATATCTTTATTTAAAATAAAATCTATAAAATTTTTAACTTCTAAATAAAAATCATTGTCATTACTATTTTTTATTATTTCTAAATATGAATTAAGTTTCAGTATTACTTCTTTTTGCATACTTTAATATTAATGTCTTTAATTTATCTATTTTTTCCTTCTTCTGAATAGGAAGAATATTAGGTATGCTACTGTTGAGAACCAGTATCCTATTTCGTATTGCTTTTGGCCATATAATAAGTATCTCATCGATATCATTAAGTAGGCTATATTTACCACATTGTTTGTGCTGATTAGGTTTATCCTGTTAGTTGTTGGCTTGATATGCTCTACTAGTTTATTCTCTTCATTTAGCTCTTTAAGTGCTAAGTTTTGATTGCAGACTTTGATTATTTGGTCTGGAGTGTTATTTGTGCTGTTTTGAACTATTCTTATTACTTCATTAATGTTGTCGCATTTGCCTTCTAGTAATTTGTTTACTAATTGGTTAGCTTCTAGGTTATTCAGTGTTTTTAGTCTGATTAAGTGGTCAAAGTCTATGAATGCTTTATTGTTTATTCCTGCAAAGATGAATTGGCAGTTGTTTCTCATTAAATCCTTGATTATTTTTTTGTCATTAATAGTGGCGGATTCTATTGAATCTAATAATACAATTATGTGATTATTGTCTTGTCGTAATTTATTCAATAATTCTGACTTATTAGCTGATTTGCTTATTCCTATTCCTTTAGCTTTGCATATGTTTTCTAGGCAAGTCTTTATTGGCTTAATCTCGCAGTAAACGCTGCCTTTCAAGTATTTATCATTCAATCTTTTCAGCAATGCAGTTTTGCCAAAACCACTTTCTCCTAAGATTAAAACATTCTTTTTCCTTTCAGCATTATAAAGGATTTCATCAATCACTTCTTTTCTTTCAATAAATAAATCCTTAGAATCAAAGATTAATTCTTGTTTTAATTCTGTGTTAATTGATTCAAATTTTCCTAAGACAACCAAAGCTAACAACTTTCCTTTGATAGTCAAAGAGTATTTGTTTTCATTCTTTTCAGCAATTCCATTGATTACGTAAGAATTAATTATTCTGTAGAAAGTCTTTTTGTTTACATTTTTTATTTCAATAAAAGTTTTAGATTTATCAAATAATTCTTCAAGTATCATCTGATGATTCTTTGTTTTAGAACACAACTGCACAAGCTTTGACCACATGAAAGGTATTAGAATTAAACTATTATAAAAAGAATAAAATTATTCTTTTATTAGAATATATTATACACTAGTTAGTGTATTCTCAAGGAATGAGACTGAATTCATAGTAAACAACAACGCATTCTAATACTAAGACTATAAAGCATATTATGACATCTTTAGCGGAACCAGTCTCTACTGGACCATCAAAAATAACGAATCTTGACTTGTTTGGATAGAATAACTGCACTCCTGAAGGTGTAAACAGGTCCAAAACTATGTGAGCAGTGTATCCAATGAAGCAAAATAAGAAATTGGTCTCTACAAATGATAGTAATCCTAGCAGTAGAGACCAATAAATACTATGAAATAAGCCTCTGTGACCAAATTTTTTGTAAAAATACTCACTAATCCAAGGAAAAAACTTCCCAAGCAAAGTGTTAGGATTATCAATATCAGGAAGTATACTAAACAAAACAAGCAGCATATTAGGATTTAAACCTAATAATAAAGAAACAAGTATAGCAAAATTGATGTGAGTTAACCAAATCATAAAAGGATTGAGAGCAAAGAAGTATATAAATAAAAAAAGCAAGTTTTATTATATTCCATTTTTTAGTTTAAAATTAGATATGAACGTTTCAAAAGAGATTAAATCTATTGTAAATGAAGAAAAGATTAAGGTCTTAGAGCAAGACGGAAGCATCCTAGTTACAGCTAATCCAGGAACTGGAAAAACATTCTTACTAGTGTGCAAATATTTAGTTTTGATTGACAACGGCTTCAGCCCGAAGGATATTTTGTGCTTGACTTTTACAACTAAGGCCAAGAATGAGTTAGAGAATAGGTTAATTGAGGAGCTTAAGAAAAGAAAGGATAACTGTAACTTATCCGACATTAAAGTTCACACTTTCCACTCTTACGCTTTAGAGTATTTGGACAGCCAGGAAGTTGTTTCTTCTAACTTGTTAAGGTATGCTATTTATGAGATTTTGAAAGCAAAAGAGGTACTGAATTACGGGGATAGTTACTTGATTGACACTATTGTTCCTAAATTAGAGAACTTGCTAAGATATTTGAAAAGCTTTGATGTCTTGCCTAACGATATTGACTTAGAACTCGTTAAATCTAAGCTATTAGGAGACACTGCTTACACTAAGGAAGAGATTGAAACCTTTGCTTCATTCTTTATTGAAATCTTCAAGCATTATGAGAAGATTAAGTCCAAGAAAGGCATTGATTACGCTGACATGCTTATTAATTTCTTAAAAATAAAAGATATTCCTAAATTCAAATACGTCTTAATTGATGAACTGCAGGATGTTAACTCTTTAGAGGCTAATATTGCATTAAGAAGCTGCGAGAATTTCGTAGCAGTTGGTGACAAGAAGCAGGCCATTTTTGGATTCCAAGGAGGTTCCATTAGCAACTTTGAGAAATTCGGCACTGCTAAGAACTTCGTATTGTCCAGTAATTTCAGAAGCTCTCAGGAAATACTTGATTATGCCAAATATAGCTTTATTGAAAAGACTAAGGATAAATCAATCAAGGAAGAATTAAAGGATTTAAAGAACGAGAAAGGAAAAACTGGCGCTAAACCAATGGTTTATTTGATTGACAAGGACAAAAAGATTGTCAGCGCTTGCGAATTAGCTATTAAGATAGCTGAAAGCTTTGGCAAGGATCCAAAAAAGCAGGTTGCTATAATTGCAAGAACCAACGATCAAGTCATTAAGATTTCAAAGGAATTAAAGGCAAGGAATATTGAGCACTCTTCAACCTTTTTTTCAGCATCAAGAGAAGCCAAAGATAACATTATTCATTTCCTAAGAGGCCTATTCAGCTCCAAAATAGAGGATGTTAAGAATAGCATGTTTACTCCTTTCTTTCCAATAACTATTCAGTTAGCTTTTGAATTAGCTGCCGAAAAGAAATTAAAAGTAGAAGAGATTTACAAGGCCTGCCCTAAGTTCAAGGAATTAAAAGATTCGGTCACTAATACTAAAGAAGTTAGCAATTTGTTTGAGAATCATATTATGCCTATTAGCGTTTCTTATGGCAAAGAGTACGTTTTTGCAGCAATGAGTATTAAGGACTCTTTTGATGAATCATTAAAGTATTTAGATAGTATTAATTATGAGAATATTAACAACTTCATGCTATCCTCTGACTTACTGTCAAGAGATATTGACTCTAAATCGAGGATTGTTGTAAGCACTGTTCATAAATCAAAAGGCTTGGAATACGAGCAAGTGATTTATTTGCCTAAAAAGAACAAGGATAACAAGAATTTTGCTGACACAGTTGTTCAGGCAATACTGAAAACTAAAAACATTAACGCTGATGAGGAGTTAGAAGAGGAAGATTACAGGATTGATTTCGTTGCATTCACTAGAGCTAAGGATAAGTTGTTCATTATTGCTGAAAAGCCTGAAGAATACATCACTAAATACTGCGATTCAGAAAAGTATGAAACAACTCAGGAATCAATGAGCAATATTAATGAAAAGTTAAGCAAGGCCTTTGCTTTGTTTGTTTCAAAAGATTATGAAAAAGCCAAGAAGTTTTTAGAAAGCAAGGAATCATGGGTTAAAGACTTCATTAATAACTATTTTAAGAATCTTGAGAAAATCTCATTCACCAGCATTAACACGGACGCTTTTGAGTTCTTGAGAAATAATATTTTAAGCATTAGGGAATCAAGCCCTGAAATGGAATTAGGAACAAAAGTGCATGATTACGCAGAAGCAGTGTTAAATAATGAAAAAACTCAAGAGTATCCTGAATTAAAGCCTTATTATGACAATGTTAAAAAATTAATAAGCGAGATTAAAAAGACTTATCCGGAAGTTGAAAAACCTGAACAATATTTCACTTTCTCAGTAAAGGAATTGTTTGGAATTGATTACGATTTCAAATTCAGTGGAGTATTGGATGCAATCTTCAAAAACAAGAATGAATACTTGATTGTTGACTGGAAAACATCAAAGAATGACTCATCCTCATCAGAATACAGGCAGCAATTATCAGGCTACAAGAAAGCATTATCAATGCTTAATGGAATACCAGAAACTAAGATAAAAGTAGCAATAGGATACATAGGCCTTAAGGCTAAAATAAACAACGGAAAAATAGACTCTTTCTTAGATGACTCCCAGCCAAGAGCAACAGCAATAAAAACACTTACTGACCATTTGCAAAAAATAATAGACTGGAAAAAAGACCCTGACACATTCATACAAGGCCTAATTGACGCAGACGAACAAAACAACCCATTATGGAGGGCAATAGTTGAGCAATTAAAAAAAGAGTAATAATATATTATCTTTTAATTATAATAGAAAATCCACCAACAGCTATAACTGAAAGAACAACTCCTGAAACAAAAAATCTACCTGGAAAAGCAGGTAATGATGCCATGCCAATAATTCCTCCAATTAAAAATATACATACCACTCCAATAAACCATTCAGTTTGACTTTTATTGTTCATTAAATTTATTATTAAAATTTTTTTGTTTAAAATAATATCTGTTAAAAGATGATTATATTTTATTAACTAAAAATTTAAAAAACAAGATTAGTATTTGAGCATCATTTCTCTTTTTAAGTGTCTTAAAGCTTTGAAGAGCAGTTTCTCATTCAGGTTTAGTTTGCTAGCTATTGTTTTCATTGTTAACTCTCCTCCGTAGTTCTTGACCACATAATAAGCTAAAGCTCCTATTGATAAGCCTAGTTCTCTGCCTTGTGTTATATATTTCTGCAAGGCATTGAAATACAGCCTTTTTACTTCGCTTACTTGGTACTCTTTTAGTTCCAGGTTTTCACATATTATGTCTATTTCTGGCTCATTTATTCCGAATCTTCTCTCATTGTAGTTCGTCATTATCGACACCTCACAGGGCAAGCCATTCTATTATTTAGTATAGCTCTGCCGTTTATTATTTTTGCTTCACTCATTGTTTGCCTGAAGTTGCATCTCCAAGCATTGTACAAGCTCTCCTTAGTTGCCTTCACGTTTCCTCCATAATAGATGTAATCATCTATTACATGGCCGCAGTGATAGCAGTAATATTCGTACCTTCCTTTTATCATAACTATATTGCAGTTAGGACAAAGCATAAATTAACACCTCCATTTTAATCGAATGCTTTTTTTTTAACCTAGTTACATTTTAACAAAAAAATTATTCAAAAACTCTTATTCAATAGTTTTAAAAGATTAATCTGACGTTGTCTATGCTTTTATTATTTCCCTGCTGAAATAAAGTATAGTTGACATCATAATAATATAATGTGTTAAAGTAATATATAAAGACTGCTTTTAGCATTTCAGTTTTCTTTTCATCTTAAACTCTTCATTTTTTCTTTTTACATATTCTATTACTTGAATTGGAACTCTCTTGCCAACATACTTAATGATTTCAGGCCTGACTTTGCCGTTAACTCTGATGCTCATAGCTACATAGTAGTAGACTCCAAGTTTCCCTTTTTTTAGTGTGACTATTTTCTTTTTAATATACATAAAAATTATTGGGATTAAAGAAGTATTTAAAGAACTAAAAAGAATTCTTGCATTCCTAAATCCGTGGATTTGTGGATTTGTTCACCACTAA
>JAQVLH010000156.1 GCA_028704265.1 Candidatus Nanoarchaeia archaeon | reverse complement strand
CATCCCTTATGCTGAAAAAAATTATAATCCTACAAGCTTTTTTGATATTATTGAAAACAATTACAATAATAATGCTCATACAATAGTTTTTTTGGATATAAAAAAAGATTTAGAAAAATATATGAGTATTAATGAGGGGTTAAACATTCTTTTAAAAATAAGCCTTGACAGAAATTCTTTTTTGACAAAAGAAACTGAAATTATTGGGGTTTCTAAATTAGGTTATGATGATCAGGTTATAAAATTTGGAAAAATAAATGATTTATTAGATTTTGATTTTAAAGGAAGACCTCAAATACTTATTATTCCAAAATTAAGTGAAATTGAAAAAGAATATGTCAAATTTTTATATGGCAAATGATTTAAAATATATGAATACTTTTCTTTAATATGAATAATGAGCTATCAAAACTTATAAGCTTAGGATTTTTTAAAAGCGCAAGAAAAATAATAATTGCTGATTTGCTTAATAAACAAGGTTTTGAGTGTTCAGTTAAAAATGATGAACTTTTTTTTAATCACAAAGATTGCTCAATTATTTTAAGCGATTCTTCAAGTTTTCTTATAGGCAATGATTCTTATTTAGATAAAAGTATTCAAAAAATTAAAAAAGAAATTTATAAATTAACTTACAAAGGAATCTGCTATAAAAAAAAGCTTTTAAAAAATGATGCTTTAAATTTTATTAACTCACAGCTTAATCCGCTAATTTTTCAGTGCTTTTATGATTTCAAAATAGATTTTTTAAATATTTCAAAAAGGCTGAATAAAAGAAATATTAATTCAGTTTTTTCTAAAAATGTTTTTAGCATTTGGAATAAAAACACTCATTTTAGCCTTAAATTTAATGAAAATTATTTATTAAACAATATTGATTATTCTGTTGATTTTTTTAATCTTAAAAATGATGATTTATTTATAGGTTATCCTTATTCTGTAAAATTTATAACTGAGCCTTTCAAGAATTTTGTTTACAATGGAAATTTAAAAGAATTTAAAGAAATTGCTTATGCTTTAATTGATGAATTTTCAAAAGAATTTAAATAAGTATTTTTAAAAAATCATCAAATTTTTCATAAAAATAATCTGCTTCTTTATACTCCTTTGATTTTCCAGGTATGAGCATAGCTTTCATTCCAATTTCTTTTGCAAGATTTAAATCACTTATTTCATCACTTACAACTAAACATTCTTGGGGTTTTAATTTAAAATTAAGCATTGCATTCATATACATTTCTTTATTTTCTTTTTTCATTTTTATTTTACTGCTTATTGATTCATAATCAAATTCTATTTTATTTTCTTTTTTTATTGAAATATACCAAGGATAATAAAAATTACTGCATAATGCAAATTTAAAATTCTGCCTAGCTTCATTTAAAAGTTTTACATTAAAAATAGGCTTAAAAGATTTAAAAAATTCTTTTTTTATAGTCTGCAATTTCTTTTTTGTTTTTATTTTTTTTAAAATAGTATTCCAAAATATACTTTCAGATATTTCTCCTAAGATTAATTTATTATAATAATCACCTAAATTTGCTTTAAGGCTTTGCGCTGTTCCTTTAAAATTAAGTATTTTTTTTAGCAAAGAATATTCATTCTCATTGGCAGTGAGTATGCCTATCAAATCAACTATTACCAGCTTGAACATGTTACTTCCTTCTTTATTCCTTTTTCTGTTATAAACCCTTTTGCTAATTTATTACTTGTTGTATCAAAAGCAGGATTCCAAATATTAAGATTTTTTGGAGGATTATCCCAAATTTCTAAAGGGTTTCTATGTTCTATTCTTAAATTATCTGTAAATTTAAAAGTTTCAGAACAAACATAAAGTGGCACTTTATTTTTTTTTGCAATGTTTGCTAAAGTATCTGTTCCTATTTTGTTTACAAAATAATTCTTAGTTAATGCATCACTTCCAACAAATACTAAATTAGGAGGAAATTCTTCAAAAGCTTCAGTCATTCCGCTATCAATTGTTAAAGTAGTTCTAATACCTAGCTCTGTTAATTCTTTTGCTGTTACTCTTCCCTGAAACAGCGGCCTCGTTTCAAAGCACACAACACTAAACTCTTTGCCTTGCTCTTTTGCTTTTTTTAAAATTCTAATAACTGAACTGCTATGACAATGAGTAAAAATAGTCATTTTATTTTTAATTAATTTTGCTCCTAATTCACTTATTATTTCTTCAGAATCCTCTTTTTCTTTTATTAATTTTTCAGCCAATCTGACATAATCTTCTTTTTTCTTGGCATTTTTTATAATATAATTAATGCCATTAACAAGCATTGGTTCTGTTGACCTTGCCTTAAAAAGCTCTAATTTAGCAAACTCTACATCTTTTTTATAATCTTTTCCAGACTCAACATATTTTGCAAAAGCCATTATTCCCTTTTTAGCTATAGCGCTTGCTCCCTGAATATGAAGCTTCTTTATACCTTCAACTACTTCATGAAAATCCATAAGAATATTATAAAGCGGTTATTTAAAAGAATTTATGTTAAAAATTAATTAAAATTAATATTTGATTTAAAGTTTTTCCAATCTAATCCATTATTACATTCATTTATATAATTTTTAAGGCAAGCATAAACATGGCCCTGATATTTTGCAGTATCTGGCTGATTTAAATAATTAATATTGAAAAATCCTAAATTAAATAATTCAGTTGTATTACTCTTTGCAGTGTATTTACTTGTCATTTTCAATTTTCCTTTTGCTTTAATTAAATATAATTTATGATTGGTTTGAATATTTCCATTAAGAGTAATTACCTCTCCTAATTCTTTTGTAAGAACTGCTTCTAATCCCGTCTCTTCGTTTAATTCCCTTATTGCAGCATTTTCCCTGCTTTCTCTTTTTCCATTAACATAATTGCATTGCCCGCCAATCAAAGAATATCTTCCATCAGTTGTTTCTTTTCCTAAAAGTATTCCTTTATCAGTCATTACAATTGCAGTTCCCCGATATCTGGTTTCCATATTAATAATACAGAATAAAATCTATTTAAAAATATAATTATTTATTAATTACCTGTTAAAAAAATATTTTAAAAAATTAAAATTATACGTCAACTGTTCTTCTAACATCTGTAACTTCTACGCTGTTAATTCCTTCTAATTCTGAAATCTCATTTTCTATTGATTCAGTGCTTCCTTTGCTTTCATCCATTATTATCATTATTTCTAATGATTTTAATCCAAAAGCTACAGGC
>JAQVLH010000155.1 GCA_028704265.1 Candidatus Nanoarchaeia archaeon | reverse complement strand
TAAGCCTGCTCCAAAGAAAATAACTGTTGCTATGGCGAACATATTTTTTAAGAAGTTCATGCAAAAAAATAAAAAAATAATGGACAAATTAGCAAAAATGTAAATATTCTTTAATATCTTTTATTTGTTTTTGTGATTCATAAGAACTTTTTAAAAAAGAAATAATTTATGCAATTGTCAGGCAAGGTCTGGAAAATTCATTAGATATTAATTTATTCAAACAAAGTTTCAATCAAAAGGGTGTGTACAATTTGTACCCACCCTTGCAATATTTTTAGTTATCGACAAAATGTCGATAGCTCAAGTTTTAATTTTTTGACTTATTATTTAAGCCAATAATTACCTTAATGTTGGTATCAACAAAAAGGTCAAGGAGGGTAACAATTTGCCTCCACCATTTTTAATATAAATAATTTCAACTGGTTATAATTTGTAACCACTTCAAATTCAGGAGACACTGCCTCCCGATTTTTTAAGATTGTATAAAAAATCTCTTTAGTATTGGCACAATCTATTTCATAATATTTTCCATCCAAAGAGATTAATTTCAGTTGTACACAATTTGTGTATAACTCAATTTTATTATTTTCTTTACATGATTAATTATCATTTAATTTGTGTGGCAGCACTTTATAATTTTAAGATAGTCCTTCAGGGAGAATTAGCATGATGCTGGGCTGCGTGTTCCAATATTTGGAACCTGAATAGATGATACTATTTCTTCTTTTAACACTTCAGGGTTGACTGAAATAAAAATTTTTACCATTATCAAGTTTTTCACTTTCTTAAATGAAACATGGACATCTTTGATGTTTTCTAAAATTTTTGAAGTTATATTTTGGGTTACTGTGTCAGAAATGGTTTCTTTGGCTGACAAAACTTCTATTCCTACAATCTGGCCCTTGTCATCATAATCATAAACGAAATTCCCTAACTCTACGCTGCTTCTTGAAGAAACATTTTGCTTAAAAATAAACAAGCCGTCATTCTCCTTGTCATAGTCAAAGTTAAATTTTATCATACTTTATCAGCCTCTTTTTGCATAATCTTATTAATTCTTATAACAGTTATGATGACGCATTCGCCATTTATAACAATAACGAATCTGTAAACATATTTATTGCTATGGTGAAAAAAGCAATTAAATTTGTATTCATTTGATTTATTAGCTGTCTGCTCCTCAAAATAATATAATTTTTCAGGACTGGAGATATGGTTTAGTATATCCTTTAATGAAATATTCCTTTGAATAGACCTTAATCTTGAATGCTCATTTAATATTATTTTATCTTTAGGATAGCTTCTAAGTTTTGCCTTTAAAGTTTCTAAATCCATAAACAATAACTTATGTTTTTGCTCAAATTTTTAACCTATTCTTACTTCTTCCCCTATTCCTTTAATATCTTTAATTTATTTTTGTGATTCAGTGATATAAAGAAAAGTTTAAGTTTTATTATTTGATTATAATAATTATGAAAGAAATTTATTTAATAACTAATAACGTTGGCAAAATATTATCTGCACAAAAAGCTTTCATTGATTCTGATATTAAGCTTAAACAATTGAAAGGGGATTTTTTTGAAATTCGAGCAGATTCAAGCTTGGAAATAGCTAAATTTACTGCACTAAAAGTTGCAAAAGAAAAAAATGTTTGCGTAATACGAGAGGACCATAGCTTATTTATTAATGAATTGGGATTTCCGGGACCTTACACTAAATATATTGAAGAAAGATTACCTCCTGAAAAATTAATTTCATTGATTAAAAAAGATTTTACTGGATATTTTGAAGTTGCTACAGTCTATGCAGAACCAAATGGTTTAACAAAAGAATTCGTTTTTAAAGTTCCAATTAAGCTTTCAAAAGAATTAAAAGGAAGCAGGGGAAAATGGAACAAGGTTTTAATGCTAAAAAATAGTGATAAAACATTTGCAGAATCCACTGAAGATGAAAACATTAATATTTGGAATGAAAACTTCAAAAAAATAGCTAATTATTTGAAAGGAAGATTTAAGAAAAATAATTGAATAAGGTTAATAATGATTGTTTTTGTGGCTAGGCATGGAAAAACAGATTCTAATAAAAATGGAGTATTGTTTAATGGCACTATTGATGATGACATTAATGAAGAAGGAATATTGCAAGCTAAAAAACTTGGCTCTTTTTTATCTAATGAAAAAATAGATATTATTTATTCATCCCCTATGAAAAGAACTAAACATACTGCTAAAATTGTAAAATCATTTTTAAAAAATAATTCTAAAATAGTTTATGATACGCGCCTTAGGGAGTGTAATTTTGGAATATTTGAAGGTAAAACTAAAGAATATATTATGAAACATTATTTAGATATGTATAATGAAAAATTAGAAAATAAATTTCAATTTATTTTGCCTAGTGGTGAGAGTTATAAAATGGTTTATAATAGAATATATGAGTTTATTAATGAAATTTATAATAGCAATAAAAATATTTTAATTGTTACTCATGCTACAACATTAAAACTTGTTTTACTTTTATTAACTGATTATAAACTTGAATATATAGAAAAACAACATTATCTTAATACTGCTTTATTTAAATTTGAGGTTTCAAAATTAAATGATTCAATTATTTCAAAAACTTTAATATTTAATCAGGATGATCATCTATTGTTAAATAATTAATTCTTTCTTTAACTGCTCTATTACTGCTCTCCATAATGGATTGTCTTCTTTGGCATTGATTAATTCTTCAATGAAAATGCTTTTTTATTTTTCAATACTTTTTAGTAGTTTTATTTCATTGCTTATGATTTTTTTATTTTTTCCTTCAGGCCTTAGGCTTACTTCAATGATTATTGGAACATTAAGTTTTTTAATTTCATTTAACATATATTTTACATTTTCATCAATTTTTAATGCTGCACTGTCATGCCTGAATTTGTGAGAATAGCTCCAGTGTATTTCGACAATTTTTTCATTCTTTAACAAATCCTCAAGTTCTTTTTTAGAATATTCTATTGCGTGGCATACATCGAGAGTTAAATTTAACCCTTTTTTTAAAAATTTTCTAAAAATTATTTTGCCTTTTTCTTTTGGAGCAGGATTTTCAATGCTAATATTATAATCCTTAAAATTATTAATCAAATAGTCATAATTCATTTTGGAAGTTGCATGAAATGTGATGTTTTTGCAATTTAATGAATTATATAATTTTTTTAATTTACTTATAACTTCATTTGATTTTTCATTATTATAATAATCAACTTCGTACACTGGAGCATGGAAAGT
>JAQVLH010000154.1 GCA_028704265.1 Candidatus Nanoarchaeia archaeon | reverse complement strand
TAAAGAATATTTGAAATCAATCAAGTATTCCCAATTTGATTCTTATTTAATAAAAAAAACCAGCAAAAAAAATATAATTTCTTCAATTTTAGAGCTTTTAAAAAATATTTTTATAGCAATACTATTCACTTCTTTTTTTCAGTTAATAGTTTCTAGCAATTTTATTGCAACTTATTTTTCAAGCAATTATTCAATACTTTACGCAATACCTTTGGCAACTTTGATTGAAATAATAGGTGAAGGATTTAGCATCTTTGCAGGAGAGCTGTATCTATTAGGAGCTAATTTAGGGATGGTATTTGCAATAATAATTTCAGGAGTAATAACTGACATTAATGAGCTTTCTATGCTTGCCAAGATTTTTTCAAAAAGAGCGGCAACAGCCTACTTATTAATAAGTCTGGCTTTAGTTGTTATTTTTTCTTATTTAATAATATGATATTTATTAATGAAAAATATTTTTTAATTCTTTTTCAAGCTCAGAGATTTGGGTTATGATTTTTCCGCCATTAAGTTTTATAAAATATTCAACCTGCAAATTAACAATTGAGCCATCATTGTCAGCTGATAATCTAAAATCTCCTCTATAGCCTAATATTGGTTTTCCTAACGCTGCAGCATAGCCTATTTCTGAAGCTGTTCCGCTGTCAACATCTGTGCCGTCTAGGACTGCGAATAATCCCGTGCTTTCTTTTATTGCGCAGGCATTATTATATCCAATAATAGGATTAATTTTTTGCCATTTATTTTTTTTCTCTTGCCCGTAAGGCAAATTAACTGCAGAACCAATTAATTTAGAATCCGTTAAAACCCAAGGGTCTAAAATATCATATCCTAATTTTTTTATTACAGGAAATATTTCTGATTTCATAAACGCATTTCCGACTTCAGAAAAACCAAGAGGTGATGCAACATAAATTTTAATTTTTTCAGACATAATTAAAAAAGAAAAAATCACTCATATAAAAATATTATTAATTATAATTAAATTTTAATTTTTCCATTTTTAATATTTTTATCAAGTAATAAAATAGCTAATGATGAGCCCATTGCCAAGATTTTATTTTTTATCGCCAAATCAATTGCTTTATCATAATCAATAGGCATTACTTTAATATTTTCAAATTCATCAATTCCTGAATCTAATTTTTGGACAGATTTTTTTAAATCATTAGAAAAAAATATGTGGATTTTTCTGTTTAAATTCCCGTAAGTTTCAAAGAAGCTTCCGAGCTTAGCTAAAGATTTGATAGCATACCCTGTTTCCTCCTCAAATTCTCTTATTGCTCCTTTTTTTGGGCTTTCATTTTCATGCAAGCTTCCTGAAGGGAATTCAATCACTTCTTTTCTTGCCAAATATCTGTACTGTTTAATCATTACTAATTTTTTGTTTGGCAGCATTCCAATTACCATTGCAGAATCATTTGTATCCCAATAAAACCAGTCAATAATTTTATTGTTTTCAATTTTCACTATATCTTTTTTAATTTTTATAAATCTTGAATCAAAAACTAGTTCAGAACCTAACTTTTCCCAATTTTTCATATAACATATTATTCTATACTAATTTATTAAATTATTATTTTAAATAAAAAAAAATTAAATAGTTTTTTAAATAATAAATTATATTTTTATTGATTATGTTAAACCGAGTTGAGTGTCCCACACAAGAGTGAAAGACTTTTTAATACTCGTTTTATTCTAAAAACTATTAATGGAGATGAATTGATTAATGAAAATATTAACTATACATTCAGATTATATTAAATTTGAACCAACAAAAAAAGCCCTGAAAAGTGCAGAAGATGTGGAAATGAAGCAGGAAGAAATGAAAGACTGCCTAGTTGTTTTTAGCGCTGTTGAAAAAGCGGACGAATCAAATTTGAATGAAATAGTTGATAAATACATTGATGAAATCAAGAAAGTGGCAGAGCAAGTAAAAGCCAAAAGAATAGTATTATACCCTTATGCCCATCTGTCAAACACTTTGTCAAACCCTGCATTCGCTGTTGATGTCTTAAAAGAGGCGCAAAAAAAATTAAGCAAAGAATTCGAAGTAATAAGAGCACCATTCGGCTGGTACAAGAAATTTGAGATTTCATGCAAGGGCCATCCATTAAGTGAATTATCAAGGGAGTTTGGCAATGCAAAAGATGCTAAAAGTGAATTAAAAGAAGAAGCATGCGATCCCAAAAAATTATTAAGTGAAATTACTAAGATAAGATTAGACACTTCTAAATTGAAAGAAAACGACCACAGGATTTTGGGCCAGAAATTGGATTTATTCAGTTTCAATGAGGTTGCTCCAGGAATGGTATTTTGGCACAGCAACGGCTTAATAATATTTAATGAGCTTGTTAATCTTTGGAGGCATGAAAGGTCAAAAGCAGGATATAAAGAGATTTCAACACCTCAAATAATGAATAAAATACTATGGCAAATATCAGGCCATTGGGATTTATACAAAGAAAATAATTTTGTTACTTCTTATGAAGGTACTCCTTTTTTAATCAAGCCAATGAGCTGTCCAGGAGGAATGCTTGTTTATAAAAATAAGCCAAAATCTTACAAAGATTTGCCTTTAAGGGCTTCAGAGCTTGGCAAGGTTCATAGGGTTGAATTGTCAGGAACTCTTGGAGGGCTTTTTAGGGTAATACAATTTACTCAGGATGATGCGCATATTTTTTGCACAGAAAATCAGCTTGAAAAAGAAATAACAGAAACCATAAAATTATTTAATGATGTTCTTAAAAGATTTGGTTTCACAGAGCTTAAATTTTCATTAAGCATTAGAAATGAAGAAAAAAAGGACAAATATATAGGAACTGAAGAATCATGGAAATTGGCAACTGAATCATTAGCTAATGCAATGAAAATTTTAGGGTTAAAATTTAATTATTCTCCAGGAGAGGCAAAGTTTTATGGTCCATCTCTTGATGTTATGATTAAGGATTCGCAAGGCAGGGAATGGCAGTGCTCGACTTTACAGGTTGATTTTAATCTTCCTAAAAGATTTGAGCTTGAATACATTGGCGAAGACAATAAGCCGCACACCCCAATAATGCTTCATAATGTTATTTATGGAAGTGTTGAAAGATTTTTAGGAGTATTGCTGGAACATACTAATGGCAACTTACCAACTTGGCTTAGCCCTATTCAGGCAAGAGTGATTCCATTCAAAGAGGATAATTATAAATCTGCCAATAAATTATTGGAAGAATTAAAGCAATCAGGCATAAGAGCTGATATTGATTTAGACAATGGAACAATTAACAATAAGATAAGAAATGCTGAATTAATGAAGATACCTTATATATTAGTATTGGGT
>JAQVLH010000153.1 GCA_028704265.1 Candidatus Nanoarchaeia archaeon | reverse complement strand
ATTTAGTACATTCTGGTAAAAAGCCGAAAAAAGCAAAGGATAGTAGTAGTAAAAAAACTACGTTATTTTATATAATCTGGGAAGGGTATATTTCTAAATAAAATAGAGGCAAAAAATGGCTGACAAATATGAAGAATTTGCTGGAGACTTCAAAAATGAAGCCGTGCTTGAAGAAGAGCTCGAAGAGGAAGGATTAGAAGAAGGCGAAGTCGAAAAGTAACATTTTGAAGAAGACGAGATATAGTGCTTAGAAAATACAATGACAAAAAATATATTATTAAGTAACACGGCTTTTTTCTTGGGATTAATGGGAATAACCCTCGGTATTATTCCCTTGTTGGGCAACGAGGTTATGCTTTACCATGGTTTGCTCCCAATTTTATTTGGGATTGCTGGATTTATTATTGTATTCCAAGTTAAAAAAGAATTAAATGATGATATGACTAAAGTAGGATTAGTTTTTAATCCCATTGCCATTATTTTAGGCATAATACAGATGGTTCTATATTTTATTAATTAAATATTCTAAAATTTAAACTATACAATCTTATGGACAAAGAAAATAAAACCGATGAAGAAATTCCTGATGATAAATTTGAATATCTAGAGAAAGCAGAAGATGAATCTGACTTTGACTTTAAAAAAAGATTGAAGGAATATAATGAAAAGATTAAAACTTAAAACGAATAATTTTTAACTTTTTATCTAATTTTAGTTTATTTTAAAAAATAGAAATGTTTTTATAAAGTGTTTTATTTAATTTATTATAAAAAATGGTTGAAGAAGAAAAAAATAAAATCAGCAACGGTAACGGAAATAAAAATGTTAAAACCCCGAAGAAGTTTTTATTTGTTTCATTTGAAAGTTTAAGTGGAGATTTAGCCTGGCAAATTAAAAAAGAGGGACATGAAGTAAAAGTTTATATCAAAAGAGAAGAAGATGGAGATGTTTATGATGGCTTTCTAGAAAAAGTTGAAAAATGGGAAGATTATATAGACTGGGCGGATGTAATTGTCTTTGATGATATTGGTTTTGGAAATCTTGCTGATTCTTTAAGATTAAAAGGGAAACTTATAATCGGAGGGAGTAAATATACCGATAAACTTGAAGAAGACAGAGAATTCGGACAAAATGAAATGGAAAGAGTTGGAATGACAATATTGCCCCATTGGGATTTTTCAAATTTTGATTCAGCGATAGAGTTTATAAAAAATAATCCTGGAAGATACGTGTTTAAACCTTCTGGAAATACACCCTCAGACCAAAAAGGAATTCTTTTTCTTGGTCAAGAAGAAGATGGAAGGGACTTAATTGAGATTCTTGAACAAAATAAAAAATCTTGGGCTAAAAAAATAAAAAGATTACAGCTACAAAAAAGAGCTCTTGGGGTGGAGGTAGCAGTAGGGACTTTTTTTAATGGCAAGGATTTTATTTATCCGGTGAATATAAATTTTGAACATAAAAAATTATTCCCGGGAGATATTGGTCCCTATACTGGTGAAATGGGAACACTGATGTATTGGTCTCCGCCAAATGAGATTTTTAAAAATACTCTTTTGAAGATTAAAGAAGAATTAATAAAATCCGGTTATATCGGATACATAGATATAAATTGCATAGCTAATGCTCGAGGTATATATCCTTTAGAATTTACTTCTCGATTCGGATATCCAACTATAAGCATACAATCTGAAGGGATTGTTGAAGAATGGGGTAATTTTTTGTATAATCTTGCTAAGGGAGAGAATACTGAAATAAAAATAAAAAAAGGTTTCCAAATTGGAGTAGTCGTTGTTGTTCCTCCTTTCCCATACGATGATAAAAATGAGGCATTCATATACAAGGATCTTTCAATACTTTTCAAGAAACCCAATTTAGACGGAATTCATCTCGGCGATGTTAAAATAATAAATAATACCTGGAGTGTAGCAGGGGATTCGGGTTATGTTTTAGTTATAACCGGTTCAGGAATAACAGTAGACGAAGCAAGAAGACAGGCATATTCCCGACTGAATAACATTCTATTGCAAAATATGTATTATAGAACAGATATAGGCCTGGGCTGGTTAAGAGATTCGGACAGGCTTCAAACTTGGGGTTATTTATACTAATTAAAAATTGATGTAAGATATAATGTGGAAATAGTTCTTTAGATGTTTATTTTTCATGTCCCCTATAATGTTCAATAATATGGGGGGATACTAGATAATGTTTACTTATAGTTTTTATTGAATTTCTTCCAAATTTATCTGATATCATCCCCGCAAATGCAATTTCCGACCAGTTTCCAAATCTCATATATCTGCCTTTTTTAATAGGCATTTGTTTTATCTTTTCAAAAACTTCTCTTTTTGCAACAAAAAAACTGCCACGCATCGTATTCCATTTTTTAGACTTTATTTTTATTTTCCATTCAGATTGATTAGCCCATTTAATTATGTGTGGGTGTGTTTTTGGCCAGGGATGTAAAAATAGAGTTTGATTTCGGCAATTACCTGCAATAACTATCTTTTCTTTTTCAACAAATTGTGAAAATATATTCAAAAAATTGAGATTGTTGATTTTAATGTCATCATGCATAAAAAATATGTATTTATATTTTAGCCCGGTCTTTTTTAAATGTTCAATAGCTTGAGAATATGCACCCCAGTCATACCCCTCATTCTTAAAACTACATATTTTACAGTTTTTTATTTTTTTAATAGTATGAAAAGTTTTTTTATCAATTTGAGATATTGGTTTATGTGAAACTATGAATATATCTGCATTATTAAACTTGTTACTTACCTTTTTTATTTCTTCATAGAATTTGTTCTGAGAGTAATGCCATCCAACGATTATCATCAAATACTTTTTCATTTTTTTATGAATATTATGGCGAGGAGAAATTAATTTATTCATCTCTTAATTCTTCTAAAAACTCTTTTAATCCTTTTGACTTCTTAATTCCTTCTTGAGTTTTATATGCTAAACAAGATTTAAAGACTCCCAGAAGTCTATCAGTCATCTTTCTCAGTCTAAAAGCATGTTTAATTTTTTTGACTCCTTCCCTGCCCATTTCTTCCCGCATATCTGGATTTTTTAATAATGTCTGAATTTTTTTTGCAAGTTCTACTGAATTTTTTGGCTCGATCAGGAAACCGTTTACATTATTATTAATTATCTCCGGTATTCCACCTACACTCGTGCCAATTACTGGAATTCCACATGCCATTGCTTCTGCATAAGCTAAACCAAACGATTCCATTTGAGAAGCCATAACAAAAATATCACATCCATTATAAACATTAGGCATATCCTGTAATCCAAAAGATTCAATAATGACCTTGTTTTTTATACC
>JAQVLH010000152.1 GCA_028704265.1 Candidatus Nanoarchaeia archaeon | reverse complement strand
ATTTAAAAAAGTTGCAGGTTGAGGGTGTTATAATTTTAGATGTTAAGGCTTTAAATTATGATAATAATTCTGAATCATTAAAATACGATTTTTTAATAACTTTAGGAGCAAGAAAATGAAGAAATACTGCATAACTGGAGGACTCGGATACATAGGAAGCTCATTAGCTAAGAAATTATTAGAAGAAGGAAACTATGTAACAATCATAGACAACGCATCAGGCCATAACTTAAAAGAATACGATGCAGTAAGAACTGAATTATTAAAACACAGATATTGCGAATTAATCTCAGGAAGCATAGAAAATTTTGATACAAGAATATTAATAGGAATGGATTGCGTTTTTCACTTAGCAGCAATAAGTGATGTAATAGCTTGTGAAGAAAATCCTAACGAATGCTTTAAAACAAATCTTGAGCTCACAAAGAAACTAATACAGAAATGCTTAGACACCAAGGTTAAAAATTTTTTATTTGTAAGCAGCGCAGCAGTTTATGGAATGTACAAGAAATGCTTTGAACAATTAGAACTTCATGAAGTAGAACAAATAAACAATTATGGATTAAGTAAATATAAAGCAGAGAAAGAAGTCATTAAATCAGGCCTTAATTTTAAAATAGTAAGACCAAGCAACGTTTATGGAAAAGGATTAGTAACTAAAAATAACGTGATTCATTTATTTGTTAATAATATTTTAAACAATCAGCCAATAACTATTCATGGCAAAGGAGAACAAATGAGGGATTTTATACACTTAAATGATGTGGTTGAAGCTTTAGCATTTCTTAGTGATACAAGCATTAAAGGAGTTTTTAATTTAGGAACAGGAAAAAGCACCAGAGTTAGAACTATTGCTTTGAAACTTTTGCCAGGAAGAAATAAGAAAATGAAATATTTAGAAAATGATAGAGTTCAAACAGGATTAGGAGAATACGAGTATGATGTTAGTAAATTAAGAAATTTGGGTTGGACTCCAAGGATTAGATTAGACTTAGGAATTAAAATGTGCTTAAGTGAATTTAAATAAAAACTTAAAAAAAGACAAAGATTCAATTATTACTTATGAAACTATTCGGCAAAGACGTTAATATCTTGAAAAGTTTTGATATTTTTAAAAGTGAAAAAACTAACAGGCCCACAGTTCCATATGAAGCTCTTGGATGTTCTGAAGAAGGAGTCATGCCAATACTGCCTTTAAACTATCAGGATTGTGAAAGTATTTATTTAATAAGTGATACTCTTGGAACAATTATTGATAAATTAACAGAAGAAATATTTAGAAATGGTTATGAATGGAAGGCTAATTTTATAAAAAAATGCACTAAGTGTGGAGCAACTTTTAAAAAAAATCTTGATGTTTGTACTGATTGCGGAGGAGCAGTTAGGGATCCGATAATTTTAGATCCAAGAATTAAAGAAGAATTATTAAACCAGAAAGTGAACAATAATAATCAAACTCTTAGTGATGTTGAAGAAAGCATAAGCACAGACTTAGACGTGGATGATATTGGTTTCTTAATGCTTAATAAGGATTATAGCTATGTTGAGAATAAATTAACAAATGTAACAATTAGTGAAATTTTAAAAATGGATCCGAAGATTACGAGAATTGTTGCAAATCAACGTTCAATGATAGGATATAATGAAAATAATGAAGAAGTAAGATTCTGCCCAATGCATAGAAATAAAGTATTCGTAAACACTGAAACTTGTCCCACTTGCGGAAAAGACATGTTCAGAGCCTGCTATGTAAGCATTCAAGAAGGAAGCAATTATTTATACTATTCTGACAGTGAAGTAATTCACACAACCAAATACAAGAAAGGATTATTATATGGTTGGCCAAGAATAATAAGAGCTTATACTAAATCTTTAACTTTAATAAAAATGGATGACTTAGTTCTAAAATGGTATAAAGGAGAGAAGCCTCCAAGGGGTTTCTTAATGGTAGGAACCAGCAATAATGAAAGTTTGCAGAAAGCTTGGAAAACATTACTTGAGAATCTTAAAAAGGATCCGAATGGAATATATCCTTTAGGAGTTCCTAATAAAGAAAGCAGCAAAGGAAAGCTTGCAGAATTTGTTCAATTAACTAACACTTTAGAAGAAATGCAATACAGTCAAACAAGGGAAGAAATGAGAAGAACCATTGGAGCACTCTGGGGAGTAATGCCAGTATTTCAAGCAGACATTAGCACAAGCGGTGGATTAAACAATGAAGGAATGCAAGTAACAGTAACAACTAGGGCTGCACTTAAAGGCCAAGCAGTTTTTAATAAAAAAATAACTCCATGGTTGCTTAAACAATTCGGAGTGGAAGAATGGAATTTAGAATTAGTAACTCCTGAAGAGAAGGATGAAATGGCTGAGTTGCAAAGAAAACAATTAGATATTGCTAACGCTCAAGCAATGCTTAACATGGGTTTTGAAGTAGAGTATGATGAAGATGGAGAATTCATATTTAGTGGTAAGGCCCAGAAGCCTATGCAGTTTATGAATCCTGGAATGCCAGGAGAAACTCCACAGACAGAAACACCTCCTGATGCTAATAATGATTTTTCAGGAAGTCCAGAAGCACCAATTGATAATGTTAACAAAAGCAGAATAGATGTTAATAAATCTGAAATAGTTTTTGATGCTGATTTAAAAAAATTAGTCCAGGATGAAATAGAAGATATTGAAAAAAGCGAAGAAGCAAACATTGCAACAGGCAGTGAAGTTATTGATAACATTTTAAAAGAAACACTTTATGATTTCGTATTTTCAGGAATTGATAAAAATAAAAGTGATTTAATTAAAGATTATTTAATAAAACAAGTAGGAGAAAGCATCAGTCTTAAAACTATAACTAAAGCAATAAGTGAAATTGGAAAAGTTAACAAAGAAGATGCTGAAAGAATAGCCAGGACAGAATACGTTAATGTTTTACAAAATAAATCAAGAGAGATAGGCTACAAATTAAGAGATGATGGAAATTATAAATATACTTGGAAATCAATACCTGACAGTAGAAGAACAACTATTTGTGAAAAAATAAGCAAAAGATGCGGAAGCGGTGTTAAGATGGATGAGCTTAAAAAAATAATAAAAGAAGAAGCTGATAAAAATATTTATGGTGAAAGCAGGCCTTGGACAAGTCACATCAATTGTCGTAGTAGGCTACTTAGAAAAGTATAACTACAATAAGTTTTTAAGTTAAGTGTGGTTATTGTTTTATATGACTATATTATTTAAATGTGATTATTGTAATAAAGAATATTTACAACATAAATCTCATTTAAAATATAAACACAATTATTGTTCAAGAACATGTAAAGGTTTATGGATGTCTAAAAATAATA
>JAQVLH010000151.1 GCA_028704265.1 Candidatus Nanoarchaeia archaeon | reverse complement strand
TACACACCTGATGGCGAATTTCTGAATAACAAAAAAGAACGAGAAATAAATGCCATAGAAAAAATTAAAAAGGAGTTCTTGCATTTTCCAGACCTTCACGAAGAGATTAAAAAATATGAAAAGCAAGAAGATGATGAAAGCAATCTTGTTTATGCTGTAGATAAATTATTATCAATTTTTTCTATTTTTCTGGATGGTGGGCATGCATGGAAAACTCATAAATTAGATTTAGACATTTTGATCAAGAAAAATATAGAAAGAATATCGACATCAAGTATTGCTAAAAAATATTTCGACCTAATAATATCAGCGATACAAAACGATAAAAAACTGCTGGAAATAAATCCAACAATTTTTGAAAAGGTGATCACCCATGACGGAGAAAGATGCGATGTGCATCACTTTGATGTTGACGATTTTGATGAAATTCCTGATGAGTTGAAATTAAAAGCTCATGCGGTATGTATGCATAATAGTAAAATGCTTGTGGTTCATCATCCCGAGTGGGATATTTGGAGTATTCCTGGCGGAACCCGTGAAGAAGGAGAATCAATCGAAGAAGCTCTAAAAAGAGAAATTCAAGAGGAGACAAATTGCGAGGTGGTTAATTTTATACCAATAGCCTATCAGAAAATAGTTAGTCCCGACGGGAAGAAATATCACTATAGATTACAGTATCTCTGTGATGTTGCCCCTCTTGGCGAATTTGAAAACGATGTAGCGGGAAATATAAATAAAATTTGCTGGATTGAGCCAAGTAAATTTGAAGAATACATTGAGAATAAGGAGTTTAAGAAGACAATTATTCGCAGAGCACTCGGACTCTTAAAGAACCATGAAAATAAATAAAGTCGATGAAAAAATAGTCAGAATTGTCGTAGATCAAAATGACTACAATCTTGATGAGTATTACGAGAATTTAATATTTCTTGAATCGAAAAATATTCTTACCTTTGGTGACACAAATTATCGCGTCTTTGAAAAATTTTTTATAAACAAAGGATACGAACCCAAACCGCTTGATCTTTGCCTTGATGATGATAAATCAATAGGTCTAGAAATGCCCAAAGTGTGGTACTTGAATAAGGGTAAACACGCTTTGTCTATTGCCGCATACTATAATTATTTAAATTGGCACGGAATTGTTGAGAACAAAAATCTGGATACATTTAATAAAAAGATATCTGATGATTACGGTAGAGTAGCATGTATTGAAATATATTTGGAAAAAGAATTAAAATCTTTTCTCGATGTTAAAAATATTGAATATTTCGGCACGCCACGTACTTTAACCGAATGCGTTCGCTATCTTGAGGGGTGGAATATAGAAAAATATCCTAGGCTTAAAAGCTATGCGACTTTTTCGAAATTTATCGAGTTGTGGTCCAGAATCAATTTTCCACACTTTAATTCAGAAGAATGGTACTTGGGTAAAGAGAAGTCAAATAAAATCAATAATTCTGGGCAAGTCACAAATGTTAGAAAAGCCGTCCAATTTTTTTGGCAAAATTATCTACTAAAGAAACATAAAAAAGTGTCGGACGAGGACGTTGAGATAGACATATTGAGCGAAAAGTTTCATAACATAAGACAACCTAAAATTATTTTGCTTTCCGAGGATCTTTTTTCTAAGGAAAACAGTAATTTTGAAATTTTTAAAAATTTAACTAAAAAACTTTCAAAAGAAAAAATTTATATTTCAAAGTTGAAAAATGACTTCCCAATGAAAAACGCAGAGGCGGCAAGGGAAATTTATCCAGACTCTCTAATTATTTTAATAGAAAATGATACTAGTTTTTCAAGAAATTTTTCGCTGATAAATCCAATAAAACAAGCTATAAATACGGATGTTGTGATCGCCACAAAAATATTAAAACATATTCTTGAAGCCTACTAAAGATAATTATGAATGAAAGAACGCCGTATAAAAAAGCTGAAATAAATGATATTGAATCTATCAAAAATACAGTGCTTGATTCGAGGGAAGAAATATGTGCTTTCTTGAATATTCAAACTGAAGCACTCAAAGACATAACGACTAATCTTGTCGTTAATAAAAAGTTATCTGGTCATAATAACGACATCTTTATAATTGATTTTTATAATACTAAAACAGAGCTTCTCAGTAGAGCTTGTTTAAAATATTCGTCCGACATAGAACATGGCGACAGACTAAAAATAGAATCTGAAATTTTAAGGATACTAACATCAAAAGATGTTGCATGCCCAAAACTGATAAATACAGGGATAGACAGAAAAGGTAACCTGTTTATTCTAATGGAGGCAGTTGAGGGAGATAGAGCAAATAGTCGCATGTTAGATATTAAAATGGCTGAATCAATCTTAGATATAATAAAAGCACATGAGTCAGTTTTGTCAGATAATTTAAATATACTAAAGTCGTTCAACGAAAAGCTTAATTTGGACAAAGAAGTTGATTTTGAAAACAAATTATCATCCTTCTTGAAACGTTTTACTCCACATTTAAATGTTAAAAATTCCTATGGTTTTTTGAATAAATATCTCAATGATCTTAGTGTAATTAAAAAGACAATTATCACCGATAGATCTGCTGATAATATATTTATCAATGAAAATGGTCATGTTAGTATGATTGATTTTTCTACTGTTAGGATTGGCACACAGTTTGATAACTGGATTCAATTTATAGACGATCCACGAGCAAAATTTTCTTGTTCTAAAGAGGAATTGATTTTAATGTTCTTTAGAAAAAATAATTTCAATGAAGATGTAATAAATTATTACCACGCAGCCTCAATATATACAAATCTGCTACAAGGAATTTTTACCTATCAAAAAAATCCTGAACTGAGTATGCAATATATAGATAACGCCAACAGTGCTTTTGAAAGTTTTACTAAAAAGAAAGGCGTGTTAATAGACAGTAGTCATTAACACGCCTTCAAAACAAGGCTAACTTTTTCGTCGATAGATTGAATCGCATCTAATTCGACGATTGGCGTATTACCAAAGTCAGCTTCTACAGGGGCGGAGTCAAGCTCCAGACGCTCTAAAATCATCTGCTCACTGTCACCACGATGTCTCATACGTTCGATCTTCAAAACCGAGCTGATTTTGATACGAACCACAACGATGTTACTAAATCCAAGCATAACGAGTTTTGAAATCCCCGTCGGCTTGGATGTCAGAAGCAGGTGATGTGTATCAGAGCATAAATCCGCCTTCCTTGTGCCGTAGTGGTTACCAGTATCCATTTTCTTGGTAAGCACAAGTTCCGGATTGTCCACGAAGTATGTCATGGGCAGAAAGTGATAATCTACCCCGTCCACTTCGCCTGCTCTTGGCGGTCTACTGGTACAAGTTACA
>JAQVLH010000150.1 GCA_028704265.1 Candidatus Nanoarchaeia archaeon | reverse complement strand
AAGTCAGACGTTTTCTCTTCCTATCTGTAAAGTTTTCGAATGATTTTCGCAAACTTAATCAAAAATATTTGTTAATGCAGGATCTATTTCAATAAAATTATTCATTATAACAAAAAGAAGAATAATTGTAGGTATTAAAAAAAAAAAAGATATTGGCCTAAATAAAATTTCAACAATACTCATTTTTAATTTCCTCCAAATATTGAATCATCTTTTAAGGGTTCAGACTTTATAAATGATGTTTTTACAACACTTATAGTTAAATTTTCTCTGTCATTAAATTCGTATTCAGAATTATATTCAAGGCTTAATATTTTAAATAATAAATTTTCACTTTTTGGAGTTAATATTGTAAATAATCCTTTTTGTTCTGAATTAACTTCAAAAACAAATAAATGAGGTATTTTTGAGTCTAAAAATGTTTTTCCAGATTTTGCTGACAACTCACTCATTGTTCTGCATTCAATAATATTAGGAATAAAAGAAAATTTTGTTGCTTCAGAAAATTCTTTCAAATACAAATAATTAACACTATTAAATTGGGAAGTCTGATATTTTGTAACTATTGCATTAAAACCCTGATTTTGTAGTAATGAATAATCATTTGCTGAATTCATATAAGTAACACAAGTATTACAACTGCTTTCTGGATAATCTGTAGATATTTTTTCATTTGCATTTTTTAATGTTACTCTTTGAAGCTCATTAGTTACATATAAAGGATATTCATTAGGATATTCTCCCCAACATACATCAACGCAAGCTAAAGGAGTAAAATAATCAAATTCTAATTTTAATGGAACTTCAACTTCTCCAAAACATAAACATACATCACCTATACATTTTTCAAGCTCTTTTCTTAAAATTTTATTTTCATTTGAATAACTATCCCCCGTTACTGATTTATTTATATCTTTTAATATTTGGCTGTTTGCATCATCTTGATTTATTCCGTAAGAAAACAGCTTAAGTCCTTCCATTTCTTTATAATAAAGTGTTTCTTTTGATTCAAAATATGCTGAAAAAATAATATATTTCTTATATAAATTAATATTTGTCATTGATGATACTCCTGAATACATTGCATTTGATATTGAGTCTGAAATTCTAGTATAAACATAATAAGCGCTTCCCCTTGAAGTACTTATAATCGCATTATTAAGAAGCAAATAACCTACTATTATAGAAAGAACTGTGAATAACCCCATTGATACTGTTGTATAAAATGCGAAAACATCTGCTGCCATTATTATAAATAAGTGTATTGGATTATTAAAAAAGTTAACTAATAAAAAAAATTGTGAATCTTTATTTTAATGAAAGATTCACAGTAGTATTAAGTTGGCCTATTGTACTATTTCCTAATTGGCTTAATCCTCCAAACATTCCAGTTAACTGAGGAACAACAAAAGCAATAACTACAACTAAAACAATCATTATTAAGATTAAAACAACAACTGTTTGTATACTCATTTCCTGCGATTTTTTATTCATTCAATTCACCTTAGTCCATTTGCAGCAGCTTCGAGTTGCATAAATAGAACTTGCCAATCCTTTTGTAGCTAAACAATCTACTTCATTTTTTTTTAAACTACAACCAGTAGTTACACAACAAGTATTTGCAAAACCTTGAGCAGCTACACATGCAATAGTAGCAGGAATACCTGGAGCAGCTGCAACAGCTGCAACATTACTAATAGTTACGGCAGGCGAACCTGGCGTTGCTTGTGTTATTGGATAACATGCTTTTGGAGATAAATCTATATTAGTATTTAATTGGCTTGAAGTCGAATTTCCTAATTGACCCATTCCGCCAAATATTCCAGTTAATTGGGGAACAACAAAAGCAATAACTACAACTAAAACAATCATTATCAAAATCAAGACAACAACTGTCTGAATACTCATTTCTTGCGATTTTTTATTTGTCATAATTATACCTTTGTCCACTTGCAACAAAAAGTCTTGTTCATTTCTTTTACTTGAAAAAAATGAATCTTTTATTATTTTAATGAAAGATTCACTGTGGTATTAAGTTGACCTATTGTGCTATTTCCTAATTGACTTAATCCGCCAAACATTCCAGTTAACTGAGGAACAACGAATGCAATAACTACAACTAAAACAATCATTATTAAGATTAAAACAACAACTGTTTGTATACTCATTTCCTGCGATTTTTTATTTGTCATTATTATCACTTCATATTGTTAAATTAACTGTAGTGTTTGTTTGATTTAATACGCTGTCTCCTAATTGGTCCATTCCGCCAAACATTCCAGTTAACTGAGGAACAACGAATGCAATAACTACAACTAAAACAATCATTATTAAGATTAAAACAACAACAGTTTGAATACTCATCTCTTGCGTTTTTTTATTCATTTTTTATTTCATCCCTTGTTTATTTATAAATCACACGTTTCAACTTCATCAAATGTTGAACTGCTTTGATAATTAACAGTTTTTGTAAAATCAAATTCTACTTCAACACTGCTTGTTTGTCCTATGATAACTTGACTCGATGTAACTTTATAATATTTTCCCTTGCAGAATGTACTTGGAGCTCTTCCGCTGATCTTGCATTCAGCATAAGCTAAAGCGCAATATTCTTGCCCTAAAGTTGTTGATACTTCAATTATTCCGTTTGAATTTAAATCATAATTTTCACAGCAGAAAGCTTTTATTTGATTCATTTGATTTTCATCAATTGTTCCGCTAACAGGTGGAGCTAATTGCTGCAAAATCCTGCATTTACTTGCACAAGTGCTTTTGAAAGTAGTAACTGCAACTTCTTCCTGGCTTGCACCCATTCCTTGCAAACTGCCTAAAATATCTCCTCCGCTAAAAATAACAACTCCTCCAATAATTAAAAAAACTAATAATGCTAATGCTCCAATTACTATCATATTTAATGATAATTCTTGAGATTTTTTCATAAAAAAAAATAATCTTGGATTGTTTTTAAATATTTACTTTATTGTTAAATATTTACTTTGTTGTTAAATAATCAGTTGATGAATTCATAAAACTTCCAATTCCTTTAACCCAACCTAAAGGACCATTATCTCCTGCCATAAAAACAATTGCTATCACAATTACAACTAAAACTATTATCAATGCTATTACTTTTTCAAGCCCCATGGTAAATGATTTTTTCAAAATATCCCCCCTATTCTTTCTTGAAAAAAACTGCCTAATTTATCAATATTAAATAATATTCCCGCTATTAAAATAAGCAATAAAACTAATCCAACTAATTTAAGAAGCTCCGATAAAATAACACTGGAGGGTTTTGTAACCTTCAGGCTCGGCGAATATGTCAAAACCCTTGAAGCCGAGGTAGAAAAGTCTA